>CAIMWY010000095.1 GCA_903845315.1 uncultured Burkholderiales bacterium | reverse complement strand
GTGGCGATGGTGCCGGCGTCGATGTCCATCAGGTCGTGCCAGCGCCGGGCCAGATCGCTGCGTGTGGCCACCTTGATCACCGGCACCTCGGCCAGCCCGTAGGGCGTGCCTCGGCCGGTGGTGAACACGTGCAGATTCATGCCGGCAGCCAGCTGCAGCGTGCCGCAGATGAAGTCACTGGCCGGGGTGGCCGCGTAGATCAGGCCTTTTTGCGTCAGCTTGTCGCCGGGTGACAGCACGCCGGTGATGGCGTAGCTGCCGCTTTTCACGATCGAGCCCATGGCTTTTTCGACGATGTTCGACAGCCCGCCCTTTTTGTTGCCGGGCGTGGTGTTGGCGCTGCGGTCCACGCGGCCCTGGTTCAGGTAGGCGTCGTACCAGGCCATCTCGCGGACCATGGCCTCGGCCACCTCGGGGCTGGCGGCCCGGGCGGTGAGCTGGTCGATGCCGTCGCGCACCTCGGTCACCTCCGAGAACATCACGGTGGCGCCGGCCTGGATCAGCAAATCGGTGGCGTAGCCCACGGCCGGGTTGGCGGTGAGGCCCGAGAACGCATCGCTGCCACCACACTGAACGCCCACCACCAGCTCGCTGGCGGGCACGGTCTCGCGTCGGCGGGTGTTCAGGCGCTGCAGGTGTACCTCAGCCTGGCGCAGGATGTGCTCGACCATGGACATGAAGCCCACATGGGCCTCGTCCTGCAGGCAGATGGTGTCCAGTGGCGCGTCGGCCCCGGTGGGGGCGCCCCGCTCGTCGCGGATGGGGATGCTGCCGGGCGGCAACAGGCGCTCGGGCTGCAGCTTTTCGCAGCCCAGGCTGATGACCATCACCTCCCCGCCAAAGTTGGGGTTGAGGCTGATGTTGCGCACGGTGCGGATGGGGATGACGGCATCGGGCGCGTCGATGGCCACGCCGCAGCCGTAGGTGTGCTCCAGGGCCACCACGTCGTCCACATGGGGGTAGCGCGGCAGCAGCTCGGCCTTGATGCGCTGCACGGCGAAGTCGGTCACACCGGCCACGCACTGCACGGTCTGGGTCACGGCCAGGATGTTGCGGGTGCCCACCGAGCCATCGGCATTGCGGTAGCCCTCAAAGGTGTAGCCCTCCAGTGCGGGCAGCGGCTCGGGCTTGACGGTGGCCATGGGCAAGTGGTCAAGCCCACGCGCCTCGGGCATTTGCAACAAGCGCTCATGCACCCAACTGCCCGCCGCAATGTCTTGCAGGGCGTAGCCGATGGGAATGCCATAGCGCAGCACCGCGCTGTGGGCGGGCAAGTCGTGCAGCGCCACTTTGTGGCCTTGCGGCACATGGTCTTTCAAGGTCAAGCCCTGTTCCAACGCCGTGCCCGCGGCCAAGCCCCCGTGGTTGGCCACGATGGCGACGTTGTCGCTGGCATGCATGCGGATGGTGAGCGGGCGCATCGAAGTCTCCAGTGGATGTGTGCTATCTTTGTGCCAATGATAGCGGTACCATTGCCGCACTTGCAAGAGAGATCACCCCTGCCCATGTCGGAGTCAGACCACACCAAACGCACTCGCCGCAGCAGCGGCGCCATCACCTTGCGTGATGTGGCCATGTTGGCTGGGGTGGCGCCCATCACCGCCTCGCGTGCCATCAACACGCCTGCTCAGGTGTCGCCCGACGTGCTGCGCAAAGTGCAAGACGCCGTGCAGCGCACGGGCTACGTGCCCAACCGCATGGCAGGGGGCTTGGCCTCGTCGCGCAGCCGCTTGATTGCCGCCGTGGTGCCCAGCACGGTGATGTCGGTGTTCATGCAAACCATCGAAGCCTTGAACGACACCTTGTTCGATGCGGGCTACCAACTGATGTTGGGGCAGTCGGGCTACTCGGCGGCCCGCGAAGAGACCTTGCTGGAAGCCATCATTGGGCGGCGCCCAGACGGCATTTTTCTGACCGGCATCTTGCCCCCCGGCAAAGGCCGCACCCGCTTGTTGGCTTCGGGCATTCCGGTGGTCGAAACCTGGGATTTGACGCCTACCCCGATTGACATGCTGATTGGCTTTTCTCACTCGGACATTGGCCGTGCGGTGGCCCATTTTTTGATGGGCAAAGGGCGTCGCCGCTTTGCCATGGTGCGGGCCGAGGATGAGCGTGCCGATCGCCGCACCATCTCCTTCCAAGAGGTGCTGGCCCAGCAAGGTTTACCGCCTGCCGAGGTGGTGAATGTGGGGGCCTCGCGCTCCTTGCGTAGTGGGCGCGATGCCATGGCCCACATCTTGACGCACAGCCCTGAGGTGGACGCGATTTTTTGCAGCTCTGACCTGCTGGCATTGGGCGTGGTGACCGAGGCGCGTGCCCAGCAGGTGTCGATCCCTGAGCGCATGGCGGTGGTCGGTTTTGGCGACGTGCCTTTTGTGGCCGACATGGACCCGGCATTGACCACGGTGCGCATCAATGGCGGTGACATTGGGCTTCAAGCCGCGCAGTTCTTGATGGCCCGCGCCGAAGGCCGCTCGGTAGAGCCGCGCATTGTGGATGTGGGGTTTTCCATCGTGGAGCGTGCCAGCACCTGACTGGCGTAAACCCTAGGCCAAACCCATTGACGCTCGAAGTTCTGTTGGTTAGCATCGCTGATCGAATTTGGTAGCGCTACCAAATTGGCCCATCGGTCGTTGAAACTTTCACACTCATCCGTTCAGCTCACGCTTTTATCCATCTCGCTGTATGACCTCATCCGCCATCCCTTTGTACAAACGCCTGTTGCTCACCGGTGCTGCCGGCGGCTTGGGCCGCGCCCTGCGGCCACGACTGACCGCCAGGTGCGAGGTCTTGCGTGTGAGCGACCTGGCCGACTTGGGGCCAGCCCAGCCGGGGGAAGAAGTCCAGCAGGTGGCCCTGCAAGATCGCGCCGCCGTGCTCGCGCTGCTGGAGGGTGTGGATGCGGTGGTTCACATGGGTGGCATTTCCACCGAACATGCTTTTGACGACATCTTGCAAGCCAACATCGTGGGGGCCTACAACCTGTACGAGGCTGCACGCATCCATGGCACGCGTCGCATTGTGTTTGCAAGCTCCAACCATGTGACGGGCT
>CAIMWY010000094.1 GCA_903845315.1 uncultured Burkholderiales bacterium | reverse complement strand
TTCAAAAGACATCTCCAACTCTTCGTCGATCGAGTCCAAGATATCCTCGCGTAAACGGCGAATTTGCTCATCGTCTAAGGGTGTGTCGGTTGGTTTCATGCGGGATCATTCCTTTGCCATCAATCATCTCGGTACTGTGTGGCAACTTGATGACAAACTGTCACCGGACTTTCACAATTCGTGGCTAAAGTCCCGCTCAATTTGGCAATCTGCTGAATCAGAGGTGGCATCATTTTTAGGCTCTTTTTTTTGACAACTGGTTTTTGTTGTTTCGTGCTTGCCAGCACGGGATGCGCAATCCGTCCCTATGTGGTGGATGAAGCTGCCAATGCCTTGTCAAGCCAAACCCAGATGCCCGAGGACGACTTGGTCCTCGCCCGCGAGGCAAGCGCTTTCTATCTCAAGCTCTCTGAGTCTTTGTTGCGCGAGGTTCCCGGTCATCTCAAGTTGGCTTCTGCTGTTGCAGGCGGTTTTACCCAATATGCCTATGCCTTTGTGGCGTTTGAAGCCGACAAGCTTGAAATTCAAGACGCAGTTGCTGCACAAAAGCTGCGTGAGCGTGCGGCCCGCTTGTATGCGCGTGCGCAGCGTCACGCCATGGCTGCGCTGGAAGCCAGTTCGCCAGGTTTCTCTAAGGCTTTGGCGCAAACGGATGATGCGAAAACGCTCAGACTGACGCAAGACCAAGTGGCCATAGCCTATTGGGCTGCGGCCTCTTGGGGTGGTTGGATTTCTCTGTCCAAAGACAACCCGGATGTCGTCGCTGATTTGCCTGTCGCTATTCGCTTAGGGCACTTGGCATGGCTCAAGCAACCCGATTTTGCACAAGGTGCTTTGGCCAGCTTGATGGGCACCTTTGAGGCCTCACGTCCCGGAGGCTCCGCCCAACAAGCCAGTATTTACTTTGAGCAAGCCATCACCGCAAGTGCGGGCCAGAGTGCCGGGGTCTATGTGGCGAAAGCCGAAAACTTAGCACTGCCAAGCGGCGACCGCGCCCAATTTGAAGCGTTGTTGCAGCGCGCCCTAGAAGTTGCTGCACTTCACCGAAACTTGCAAAACGACATCATGCGTGAGCGCGCCGCGTGGCTGCTTGGCATGGCGAACGATCTTTTCTGAAAGTACTGCGTGTTTCAACCCATTTCTATTTTCTTGGCCTGTCTTCTTGTGTTGAGCGTTGGCGCCAGCTACGCCGCTGACAAACTTTTACGTTTGGGGACCTTGGCCCCCAAAAACTCGCTCTATCACCGCCAATTGATGGAGGTTGGAGAGGCTTGGCGCACTGCCCAAGGGGCAGGGGCCAAATATGTGGTCTTTCCCGATGGCAGTCAAGGCGGCGAAACCGAATTGGCGCGACGCATGCGCATCGGTCAGTTGCAGGGTGCTTTGTTGTCGGTGGTTGGCTTGCATGAGATCGAGCCCTCCATCAGCGCGTTACAAGCCATGCCTCTGCTGTTTAAAAATTGGGAAGAAGTGGACTACGTGCGCGAAAAAATGCGCCCTGCCATGGAAAAAAAGTTTCTCGACAAAGGCTTTGTCGTGCTGGCTTGGGGCGATGCGGGTTGGGTGCGTTTCTTCTCCAAAGAGGCAGCCTTCAGACCTGATGACTATAAGAAGATGAAGTTCTTTGCATGGGGTGGTGAGGCTGACCAGCAAGAGATCATGAAGAGCTTGGGGTACACCCCGGTGCCTTTGGAGACCAGTGACATCTTGCCGTCTGTCCAAACTGGCATGATCAACGTGGTGCCTTCGACCCCTTACTTTGCGCTCGCAAGTCAGGTCTACACCATGGCCCCCAACATGCTCGAAATCAATTGGGCACCGATCGTTGGCGCCTTGGTGGTGACGAAGAAAGCGTGGGACGACATGTCGCCTGCCACGCAAGACGTGGTGCGTATTGCGGGCGAAAAAGCGGGTGTCCAAATTCGCAGCAAAGCGCGCCTTGAAGTGGAAGAAGCTGTCGACGCCATGAAAAAACGTGGGCTCATAGTCAATCGTCCCAATCCAGAACAAATGCGTGAATGGAATGAGTTGGCCGACAAACTCTATCCCCGCATTCGCGGCACCTTAGTACCTGCCGACACCTTTGACGAAGTCATGCGCCACCTCAAAACCTTTCGATCGAGCAAGACCAAGTGATGCGGCTGGGTTGGCGCTTCGATGAGACCTTGGCCTCTGTGGCCTTGGTGCTCATGGTTCTGATTCCGTTGCTCGAAATATTGGCCCGTCCTGTACTAGGCAAGGGCATAGAAAACGCACCGATTCTGGTGCAGCACCTAGGTCTGTGGATGGCCATGTGTGGCGCCTTGGTGGCCGAGCGCCACGGCCACCTCTCTAGCTTGGGCGCATTGCTGCCAGGACGACAAGGGCTGGCGCATGCCAGTGCTGCAGTGATTTGTGGCGTCTTGTCGTGGGCCAGTTGGCAGTTGGTGGTGAGCGAGCGAGAGGCTTCGCAACTGTTGGCCTATGCCATGCCGGTATGGTGGGTTCAAGCCGTAATGCCTTTTGGCTTTGCCGTGTTGGGCGCAAAGCTGGCCATGCGTGGCATCGCTTCCTTGGCGTGGCGTGGGTTCAGTGCTTGCGTGTGGCCCTTGCTTGGATTTGTGACGGCATGGCAGTTCGATGGACAAGCGCTCACCTTATGGCCCATCGGGCTGGGCCTACTCTTCATCTTGGTGTGCGGTGCGCCTATCTTTGTCGTGCTGGGTGGCTTGGCTTTGGCGCTGTTTTGGCAAGACGGTTTGCCATTGGCGTCGGTGGCGTTGTCGCATTACCAAATCACGGTCAACCCTTCTTTGCCGGCTTTGCCCCTGTTCACCTTGGCTGGCTTGGTGTTTGCGCGCACGGGGGCTGCGCAGCGGTTGGGGGCTGTCTTCATGGCCATGTTTGGCGGCGGTGCCATGGGCTCTGTGTTGGCGGCTGCGGTGTTGTGCTCGTGCTTCACCGCCTTCACGGGTGGCAGCGGCGTGACCATTTTGGCCCTGGGTGGCTTGCTTTTGCCGTTGCTGCGCAATGCAGGTTACCCAGAGACCAAAGGCATCAGCTTGGTCACCAGCGCCAGTGCGTTGGGCGTGTTGTTGGCCCCGTCGGTGCCGCTCATCATGTACGCCATCATTGCGCGCGTACCCATCAACACCATGTTCTTAGCAGGCTTGGTTCCGGCGGTGGTCATGGTGGGATGTTTGTTGGTCTTTGGGGGTTATCTGAGGCAGTCCCATGTTGAGCTACAAGCGCGTGCCAGTGCTCCGGTATCTGCCACTTCTTTGACAACGGCTTGCTGGTCGGCTAAATGGGAAATCTTGGCGCCGATCGTTGCGATTGGTTCCCTCGTCAGTGGCTTGGCTACGCCCACCGAAAGCGCTGCCTTGACCGCCCTGTATGCCGTCACCACCCAAGCCCTAGCGCACCGAGAATTGGGTTGGCACTTGCTGGGCAAGTGTCTGTCGGAGTGCGCGCAAATCATTGGCGGCGTCATGCTGATCCTGGGCATGGCTTTGGGGTTGACCAACTACTTTGTGGATGCAGGCATTCCTGATCTCGCCGTCGATTGGGTTCAAACTGTGACCCAAAACAAATGGGTGTTCTTGTTAGCGTTAAATGTTTTTTTGTTATTGGCTGGCGCTTTGATGGAAATTTATGCGGCCATTGTTGTGCTGGTTCCATTGTTATTGCCCTTGGCGCAGAGCTATGGCATCGACCCCGTGCACTTCGGCATTATTTTCTTAGCCAACATGGAAATGGGCTTTTTGTGTCCCCCTGCTGGCATGAACATTTATTTTGCTTCTGCGGTATTTCAAAAACCCCTACGTCGCGTTGCTTTGTCCGTGTTGCCCGCTTTGGGTGCGATTTTTGTGGGAACCTTGCTCATTTCTTGGTTGCCACTTTTGGCCTTGGGCTTGCCAGAGTTGGTCAGTTCGTGGCGGCGCTGAGTGCCTGAAGTTGAGCGCTCACACTCCGGTGCGACAGATGCGCGAGTGTTCTGCGCGAGTGGCCCTGTGGAGACAGTGGCTCACCCATGTGCAAGCGCACAGTGATTGACGGTGCACACATTACCTTGTGCAGCGACTCCATAAATCCAATCGCACCCACAAACGCAGCCACTTGGCAGTGCTCACCTGTGGCGGCATTGATATAGCGCAGCGCCACGGGTTGCACATCGACCGAACGGTCAATCGCTGCTTCAAACAAATTGGCGTGAAACATGCGCACTTCGTGGCCTTCGGTGCTGGTGCCTTCTGGAAACCCCGTCACCCGATACCCTCGTGCCAGTGCATCAGTCACATCAGCCACCATCTTGCGTGCCGAACTGGGAGAGCCGCGATCAACAAAGACCACCTCACATGCGTGGGCAATCGCGCCCACCACCGGCCAGGCGCGCACCTCTTTTTTGGACACAAATACGCTGGGTTGCAAAGACTGAATCACCAACACGTCCAGCCAAGACACATGATTGGCCACCAATAGCTGAGGTGAAGCAAACAGGGCTGAAAAATCTTGACCTGGATGAACCCTCACGCTCACACCCATGATGGCCAAGGTGCGTTGTGACCAACTTTGAATTTCAGCCCACTTCTGTTCACGACTCAAACGTGGGCAACGCACCCACAAGATCCAAAAAGCTTGTGTGAACGAAAAAATGAGACGTGCGTACTTGATCAACATAGCAGTCAACAAGCTTAGGCATCCTGCATGACAGATTTGTGAATTGCCGAATTTTTTGTCACCAATTCTTCATGTTTTTGACTTTGTTGTGTCATACCAAGTCTTAAGAATCACTGCATCTTGCAACCAAGACTTAAGCGTCACAACACAAGGACCGACGATGAAAGAACTTCCAAATCCCACCATGCCCTTGTCGATGATCGATTTGCCCAGGGGGTCACTTCATCGAAACGATCTTGAAGCTCAAAAAATTGCTGGCATTCCCCAAGTCGAAAAAAGCCGTGCTGGTTTGATCGTTCAGTGGGCCAAACACCAAGACGAAGTGCGTGAAGCACAGCGCCTGCGCTACAACGTGTTCGCCACCGAAATGGGCGCTCGCTTGAAAGACAGCATCCCGGGTCACGACATTGACTTGTTCGACGACTTTTGTGAACACCTCATCATTCGCGATGACGTGACCCAACAAGTCATTGGTACCTACCGCGTCCTCACCCCTGTTCAAGCCAAACGCATTGGAAGCACCTACTCTGATTTGGAGTTTGATTTGACCCGTTTGCGAGCCTACCGCGAACGCATGGTCGAGTTGGGGCGTAGTTGCGTACACCCCGAGCACCGCCATGGTGGCGTGATCATGGCCTTGTGGGGCGCGTTGGCCGAGTTCATGGTGCGCAACAAGCTGGATGTGATGATTGGCTGTGCCAGCATTCCCATGCTGCACCAAGGTGTGGTCAGTGGCGAAGTGGCCGCAAGCATTTGGAACCAACTCAAGCAAACTCATTTGGCAGACATCGAGTACCAAGTGCGTCCGCGTTTGGCCTTGCCCTTGGACAACTGGGAGGTCAGCGCCGCGTTTGAACCACCTGCGCTGATCAAAGGCTATTTGCGCTTAGGCGCCAAGGTGTTGGGTGCGCCTGCATGGGATCCAGACTTCAACACCGCAGATTTGCCCATGTTGATGAAGATCGACGATTTGCCACCCCGTTACCGCAAACATTTTTTGGGTGCTTGATGCACTACCGCGCCGTCTTTATCTCTGATTTGCATTTGGGTACACCTGGTTGTCAAGCCGAGGCCTTGTTGGAATTTTTGAAAGATCACACCAGCGACTATTTGTATTTGGTGGGTGACATCGTCGATGGATGGCAATTGCGCCGCAGATGGTATTGGCCGCAAGCGCACAACGATGTGGTTCAAAAGCTTTTGCGAAAATCGCGCAAAGGTTGCCGTGTGGTGTATGTGCCAGGTAACCACGACGAATTTGCGCGTCATTTTTTAGGCCATCAATTTGGTGGCATCGAGGTCACTGAAGAGGCTGTGCACTTCATGCGCGATGGCCGCAGGTTGTGGGTGATCCACGGCGACTACTTTGATGCTGTCGTGCAACAAGCCAGGTGGTTAGCCATTGTGGGTGACCATTTGTATGAGTTCACGCTCAAGCTCAACCGGTACCTCAATAATTTGCGCGGCCGCTTAGGTCTGCCGTATTGGTCTTTGTCCGCTTACCTCAAGCACAAGGTCAAGAAAGCCTTGAACTACGTCACTGATTTTGAAAATGCCGTCGCACATGTTGCCGCAAAAAAAGGGTATCAAGGCGTGGTGTGTGGACACATTCATAGGGCCGAAATTCGTGATGTCAACGGCGTGCTTTATTGCAACGATGGCGATTGGGTGGAGAGTTGTAGCGCCTTGGTTGAAACAGTAGATGGTCGTTTGGAACTCCTGCACTGGCACGAACTGGTTCAAGCCAATACAGTGCCTGTTATGACCGCCGCATGAAAATCGCCCTCATCACCGATGCTTGGCGCCCCCAAATCAATGGGGTGGTCACCACCTTGATTGAATTGGTAGAACACCTGCGTGAGCAGGGCCACATCGTAGAAGTGATTCATCCTGGCATGTTTGACACCCGTCCCTGCCCAGGATATGCGGGTATCGATTTGGCAATTCGACCTTATGCCGGGGTGGCGCAACGTTTGAAGAAGTTTGCGCCTCAAGCCATTCATGTGGCCACCGAGGGGCCGATGGGCTGGGCTGCAAGGCGCTACTGTTTGCGTAATAAATTAGCATTTAGCACCGCTTACCACACACGTTTCCCAGAAATTCTCAAAGCGGCATTGCGTATTCCACTGTGGATTGGCTACGCTTTGTTTCGCCATTTCCACCGCCCATCCTCTTCTGTGATGGTTCCTACCCAGGGCGTGTTGCGCTTGCTTGAAGGCAAAGGCTTTCGAAAATTACACAGCTGGACCCATGGTGTGGATACACAGCTTTTTGCGTTCTCACCTCAGGCGCGCAACCATGAACTGTTAAGCGACTTAAAACGCCCCATTGCTTTGTATGTAGGGCGTGTATCGTATGAAAAAAACATTGATGCCTTCTTGGACATGCCTTGGCATGGCAGCAAGGTGGTGTGTGGCGTAGGACCGTTGGAACGCGAATTGAAATCGCGTTACGACGATGTGAAGTGGCTCGGTGTCCTCAGGCGCGATGTGTTGGCGGGTGTGTATGCCGCAGCCGATGTGTTCACCTTTCCAAGCCGTAACGAAACATTTGGCTTGGTCATGCTCGAAGCCATGGCTTGCGGTACCCCTGTGGCGGCTTATCCGGTGGATGGTCCGCTCGAGGTCTTGCCCATGTCCTTAGAACTTACGGGGCAACGCAGAGGCGGTGTGCTGAGCGAAGATTTGGCTCAAGCCAGTTTGGACGCCTTGCGCTTGCCACGCACCGAGGCCAGATTACAGGCCTTGGATTTCAGTTGGCAAGAAGCAACGCGCTTGTTTGTTGACAACTTGGTGCCAATTCCAACAAAGCCCGTATTTTTAGCCAACCACCTGAGTGATCCAGTCTTTGAGCGCTTTTTAGCAGAAGCTGGACGACTTGGGGAGTATCAACAGATCAAACATGAACTCATCCCGAGCCTGCTTGCCAAAGTTGAGTCTAGTGAGGCTCGGGATGATCTGGTGCTGTCTATGGCCAATGACTTTACCCACACAGTCCCTAGGTTGCGACTGTCATGCCGGACCTCAGCACGCAATTGGACAATAGACATAGGATTTCCAACGCGCGCAAAACAATTCCTACTCAGCGATGGTCAAAATTCAGTCATGCTGTATGGATTGGATGAGTTGCTTGAAAAGGTGAGCGACTCGATTGGACGTCAGAAGGATTGAAGGGCTCGTGACCTGCCTGTAGATTGGTTGAGAAGATGGGGTAATGCGCAGCAGTCATTTTTGTCACATATCTGTCACATCAGACTGAAACACTAGCGCCAACGACAATACAAGCCTTATGACAGCCCCAGCATCGCACCCCAAAATCGTCAACATATCCCATGCGACTCAGTGGATAGATCGCGATCTAAGCTTGTTGGCCTTCAATGCGCGAGTTTTAGATTGGGCCAAACGTCCCGAAGTGCCGTTGCTAGAGCGTTTGCGGTATTTGTGCATCGTGTCATCCAACTTGGACGAATTTTTTGAGGTTCGTGCCGCTTTGCACCACAGCATGGCCCATCCCAAAGTCGCACCAGATGCCGCTGGGGCGCATGCACTGCACTCCTTGAGCACAGTCGTGCATGAGTTGGTGGACGAACAATACGCGCTCTATAACGATGTGTTGATGCCGGCATTTGCCAAAGAAGGCGTGCGCATGTTGTCTTTTGGTGAGCGCACCATTGCCCAACATCGGTGGGTCGATTTATTTTTTGAGCGCGAGGTGCGACCCCTGCTTCTGCCCGTGGGGCTAGACCCAGCCCACCCGTTCCCGCAAGTTGCCAATAAATCACTTAACTTCATTGTGCGTTTGTCGGGCAAAGATGCCTTTGGCCGCGACAATGAAATTGCCATCGTGAAAGTGCCACGTAGTTTGCCGCGTTTGATTCGTTTGCCAGAAAAACTCTCGGGCAAACGCATGTTGTTTGTGTCGATTTCTAGTGTTATCCGTGCCCACTTGAAAGATTTGTTTCCAGGGCGTGAAGTGGGGCAGTTTTCACAGTTCCGCGTCACACGCCACTCTGATTTATCTGTCGACGAAGAAGACGTCAAAAATTTACGCACTGCGCTGCGCCAAGGCTTGGTCCACCGCAACTATGGCCAAGCTGTGCGCTTGGAGGTGTCTGCAGGATGTTCCGAATATTTGTCTGACTTTTTGTTGCGCCAATTTGAGCTGCCCCAGTCCGCCTTGTACCGTGTGCAAGGGCCTGTCAATTTGGTGCGCTTGAACCAGTTGATCGACTTGGTCGGCAACCCTGCGCTGTTATTTCCGCCATATCAAGCCAGTTACCCGCATCAGTTGTCCTCAGCCAACTCGATCTTCGAGCAGCTTCAGTCAGGCGATGTGATGATTCATCAACCGTATGAAAGCTTTGACGGGGTGTTGGCTTTTCTGCGCGAGGCCGTGCGAGACCCCGATGTGCTAGCGATCAAACAAACCATTTATCGAACTGGCGCTGACTCAGCTTTGATGGAGTTGTTGCGTGAAGGTGTTCAGCGCGGCAAAGAGGTCACGGTGGTGGTTGAGCTCAAAGCGCGCTTTGACGAAGAAGCCAACATCAATTGGGCCGAAAAACTAGAACACATTGGGGCTCAAGTGGTCTACGGCGTGGTCGGTTTAAAAACTCACGCCAAGATGTTGTTGGTCTCGCGCCGTGAAGGTCGCAGCATTCGTCGCTATGCGCATTTGTCCACGGGTAACTACAACCCTCGCACGGCCAAGCTCTACACCGACCTGAGCCACCTAACGGCCGAGCCTAAGCTCACGCATGACGTTGAAAACGTATTCAATTTATTGGCCAATCAAAGCAGAATCCCTCGCCTGAACAAGCTGTGGCTAGCGCCCTTTAATTTGCAGCGCAACTTGATCGATGCGGTGGACAAAACCGCCCAATCTGCGGCTGAGGGCGTGCCATGTCGCATCGTACTCAAGATGAACACGCTGACAGACGAAAAACTCATGGAGGCTTTGCTGAGCGCTGGGCAAGCGGGAGTTCAAATTGACTTGATCGTTCGAGGCGCGTGCATGTTGCCGGCACTGCGCCCTGGTTTGAGTGAGAACATTCGGGTGCGTTCCATCATCGGACGCATGCTCGAGCATTCACGCGTTTTTTACTTTCGCAGCGGCCAGGCGGAGTCTTTGTATTTGTCCAGTGCCGATTGGATGAACCGCAATATGCTGCGCCGCGTAGAGCTGGCTTGGCCCATCGAAGACCCCGTACTGCGCCAGCGCATTGTGGACGAGTGTTTGGTGGCGAGTCTGCAAGACAACGTCGATGCTTGGACGATGAATGCAGACGGTCAATACACACGAGTGAAAACTCCAAAGCCCCGGGGCAATGCGAAGCCTAAGCCATTACATGGCGCACAGGCTGCCTTAATGGCCTTGTACTTCGCCAATCCATAGCGTGGATTCATGGACTTAATTTTGTGGCGACATGCCGAAGCTGAAGTGGCCGATGAGGGTTGCGACGATCTGTCGCGCCAACTCACGTCCAAAGGCGAGCGTCAGGCTGCGCGCATGGCAACTTGGCTGGATCGCCATTTGCCTGAAGGCGCCCGCGTGCTGGTCAGCCCCGCGCGTCGAACCGAGCAGACAGCGCAGGCACTAGGACGCAAATACAAGCTGCGCGATGAACTGGTGCCTGACAGCTCAGTCGAGGATGTGTTGGGTTTGCTGAAATGGCATCCTGAGACGGGGCCCCAAGGCAAAGGCCCTGTGCTGCTGGTAGGGCACCAGCCCTACCTCGGTCAAATTGTTTCACGTTTGCTGGGCATCAATGATATGGCCTCTTCAATTCGAAAGGGCTCAGTGTGGTGGTTGCGTTCCCGCATGCGAGAGGGGCAACTACAAACTGTGTTGATGACCGTGGCCAGCCCCGACCTTATTTCGCATTCATGGGACGACCGGTCTTGATGGTGGGCACATTGCTCAATGCTGCCTTGAACTGAATGTCACTCATGGCCGCCAGTGCCTTGATACCAGCGCGCAGCAATTCACTCTTTTTCACACCTTGCCCCAATTTGCCACCGCGCAGCTTGAGACTGTCGATCACCACATATTCATCTTTGGGCATCGTGAAGCTGTCGCGCACCATTTTTGGCTTTTTCACCTTGACAGGCTTGACTGCTTTGACGGGCTTGGTGGGCTTGGCAGCTTGGGGCGCTGGCGCAGCCTTTTTTGACGCTATAGCTTTTTTGACAACCACAGGTGCGGTGGTTTTTCGTGGGGTTGCTTTTTTAAGCACTACTTTTTTGGGAGCAGTTGCGACAGCTTTTTTGGCGGTTTCTTTGCGTGCGGATGTTTTTTGGGTGACCATGAAGACTCCTTTTAAAATCATAAAATAGACAAACAGTATAAACCGTTTACATCTTTTAATCCGTCATCAAGCCGTCTTCAACTTGTCACAAAATCAAATGTCCAAAGCGTCTTTTGCCACGAGATTGATTCTTGTCGCAACAGGTGAGCTGACTGTGGGTGCTGCATGGCCCAGGTGCTGCTGGCGTACAGGGTGAAATTGCGTTTGGTGTCGTGGCAACTCAAGTGCCAGCCTTGCATCTCTGGATTTTTACGCGCATGACACAAGATGATGGCCAAACGCAAAGACAAGAGCAACTTGGTAAAGCTGGTGGACTCTAAGG
>CAIMWY010000093.1 GCA_903845315.1 uncultured Burkholderiales bacterium | reverse complement strand
CAGCCAGGCGTTTTTGTACGGCGTGAACACGCCATAGGGCTTGCCCATTTGGGTCAACACCTCGCTGCGCTCGAAAATCACATGGTCTTTGTAGGTCTGAAAGCCAATGCCAGCGTTGGCCAGAGCGCCACGAACCTTGGCGTCGCGTGTCAGCGCATCGGGCTCGTCGTCGTGGTTGGCAAACACCTCTTGCACGCCCAAGGTTTTTGCCAGCTGGGGCAGCTCGTCGGCAGCCACGGCGTGACGCACGATCAAGCCGGCTTTGGTGTCGCCCGCCACTGCGCGCAGCTCGGCGTCCAAAGACACCAGCGACTCGTGGATGAACTCCACGCGCCGATCAAGGCGGGGCAAGCTGTCCAAAATGGCGCGGTCAAACACAAACACGCAATGCACTTGGCGGCAGCTTTTGAGTGCGTGGTAGAGCGCCGCGTTGTCGAAGGCGCGCAGATCGCGACGGAACCACATCAGCCCTGCAGGCACATGCGGGGTGTGGCGGGAGGAGCTTGGCATGTTCACCCTTAAAATTGACCCATGACCGCCGATTCTGCCCCCATCAACCTGACGCATCACTTTTTGATTGCCATGCCGGGATTGGAGGACGCCACATTCGCCAAAAGCGTGGTTTATTTGTGCGAACACAGCGAGCGCGGTGCGCTCGGCCTGGTGATCAACAAAGCCAGTGACTTGAGCATGAAGGGCCTGTTTGAAAAAGTCGACCTGCCCTTGCTGCGCCAAGACTTGAGCGAGTCCCCTGTGCTGCAAGGCGGGCCGGTGCATACCGAGCGTGGTTTTGTGCTGCACGAAGCCATGCTGGCCCAGACCGATGGTTCAGAGCAAGCAGCCGTGGTAGCGGAGCATCCGACCAAGCCCCAGGAGTCGATCTACGCATCAACCATGACGATTCCCGGTGGATTGGAGATGACCACCTCCAAAGACGTACTCGAGGCCTTGTCCACCGGTGCTGGCCCACGTCGGGTGCTGATTTCTCTGGGTTACTCCGCTTGGGGGCAAGGTCAACTGGAATCTGAGTTGGCTGAAAACAGCTGGCTCACCGTGGGTGCTGACATGGGCGTGATTTTTGATACCCCGATTGAACAGCGCTACGAGCGTGCCATGGGCTTGTTGGGACTGGAATCGTGGATGTTGTCGTCTGAGGCAGGTCACGCATGAGCGGCCTGACCACGTTGGAGATGCCCGCCAACGTGCAGTCTTTTTTGGCGTTTGATTTTGGCGTCAAGCGCACCGGGGTGGCCTATGGCAGCCGCTTGTTGGGCGAAGCCCAGCCCCAAGCCACCGTCAACGCCGAAGGCAACGCACGATGGCCCCTCATTGCCCAACGCATCGCCGAGTGGCAACCCGATGCCTTGGTGGTCGGTGTGCCGTTTCACCCGGACGGCGCGGCGCATGACAACACGGCCAAAGCGCGTCAATTTGCCCGCCAATTGCATGGACGATTTCAGCTGCCGGTGTTTGAGGTGGATGAGCGCTACAGCACCACCGAGGCCTTGAGCCAAGGCGCCAAAGACGCCGATGCCGCATCCGCTTGCATCATCTTGAACCAATTTTTTAGGGACATCGCCCCATGAGTGGAAACCTTTTCTTAGATGCCGAGAGCTTGTATGTCGAGCTGCTCAAAGGCGTACGCACCCTGCTCACGCCCACCACGCGTTTGGTGGGTATCACCTCAGGTGGCGCATGGCTCGCAACCCGCTTGCACAAAGACTTGGGGCTGGAAGGCGAGGCGGGCAGCATCTCGTCAGCCATGCACCGCGATGACTTTGCCCAGCGTGGTCTGGCCGATGGTGGTGTGACCAAGCTGCCGTTTGAAATCAACGGCGCGCACCTGATCGTGCTCGACGATGTGCTCTACACCGGACGCACCATCCGTGCCGTGCTCAACGAGCTGTTTGACTATGGCCGCCCCGCCAGCGTCAAGCTGGCTGTGTTGGTGGACCGAGGTGGCCGCGAGTTGCCGGTGCAGGCAGACTTTGCCGCCGCACGTGTGGCGCTGCCGGCCAGCCAATCGCTTGCCTTGGCCAAAACCGAGTCTGGCGAATTCAATTTTTCTGTGAAAGCTTGAGCGAGACCATGCTCTACAAACGCAACCCCCAACTCAACAAAAACGGCGAGCTGATCCATTTGCTTTCCACCGAAGGCTTGTCGCGTGACATCCTCACGCACATCCTCGACACGGCGGGCAACTTTGTGTCGGTCAACGACCGCGAGGTCAAAAAAGTGCCCTTGCTGCGTGGCAAAAGCGTGTTCAACCTGTTCTTTGAAAACAGCACCCGCACCCGCACCACGTTTGAAATTGCTGCCAAGCGTTTGTCGGCCGACGTGTTCAACCTCGACATTGCACGTTCCTCCGCAGCCAAAGGCGAGTCGCTGCTCGACACCATTGCCAATCTCAGCGCCATGGCCGCCGATATTTTTGTGGTGCGTCACGGCGAGTCGGGCGCCCCCTACCTAATTGCCGAGCACGTCGCACCGCATGTGCACGTGGTCAACGCGGGCGATGGACGCCACGCCCACCCAACCCAAGGTTTGCTGGACATGTACACCATCCGGCACTACAAAAAAGACTTCACCAACCTCACCGTGGCCATCGTGGGCGACGTGCTGCACTCGCGGGTGGCGCGTTCTGACATCCATGCGCTCACCACCCTGGGATGCGCCGAAGTGCGGGTGGTCGGCCCCAAGACCTTGGTGCCGGGCGACATGGCGCAGATGGGCGTCAAGGTGTTCAACAACCTCGAAGACGGCATCCGTGGCTGCGATGTGGTGATCACCCTGCGCTTGCAAAACGAGCGCATGAGCGGCGCTCTGCTGCCTTCCAGCCAAGAATATTTCAAAGCCTTTGGCCTCACGCCAGAGAAACTGCAACTGGCCAAACCCGACGCCATCGTCATGCACCCAGGCCCGATCAACCGCGGCGTCGAAATTGATTCGGCCGTGGTCGACGGCCCGCAAAGCGTGATCTTGTCGCAGGTGACCTTTGGCATCGCTGTGCGCATGGCGGTCATGTCCATCGTGGCGGGGAATGAAGCATGAACATCCTGATTCAACACGGCCGCGTGATCGACCCGGCTTCTGGCCTGGATCAAACCGCCGATTTGGCGGTGGCTGACGGCCGCATCGTGGCCATCGTCCAAGCAGGCAAGTCCTTGCCTGCAGGCTTTTCCCCCGAGCAACGCATCGACGCCACAGGCTGCATCGTGGCGCCTGGCTTGATCGACTTGCAAGTGCGTTTGCGCGAGCCCGGTTATGAACACGAAGGCATGCTCGACTCTGAACTCAACGCCGCTGTCGCTGGTGGCGTGACCAGCTTGGTCTGTCCGCCCGACACCGACCCCGTGCTCGACGAGCCTGGCTTGGTGGAAATGCTGCGCTTTCGTTCCGAGAAGTTGCACCGTGCCCGCGTGTTCCCGCTCGGTGCGCTCACCCGTGGCTTGCAAGGCGAGGTGTTGACCGAGATGGTCGAACTCACCCAAGCCGGTTGCGTGGGGTTCAGTCAGGCCGAAGTGGCCTTGGCCAACACCCAGGTGTTGCAACGTGCGCTGCAATACGCCGCAACCTATGGCTACACGATTTGGCTGCGTCCCCAAGAGTTGCATTTGGGTAAAGGTGTGGCTGCCAGCGGCGCACTGGCCACACGTTTGGGTTTGAGTGGCGTGCCCGTAGCCGCCGAAACCATAGCTTTGCACACCATCTTTGCGCTCATGCGGGCCACCAAAGCGCGTGTGCACCTGTGTCGTATCTCGAGCGCCGAAGGCGTTGAGCTGTTACGTGCGGCCAAGCTAGAAGGCTTGCGCGTTACCGCAGACGTCAGCATCAACTCGCTGCACCTGACGGACCACGACCTGGGTTACTTTGACAGCCGCGCCCGGGTGACGCCACCCCTGCGCCAACAGCGTGACCGCGATGCCTTGCGTGCCGCCTTGGCCGATGGCACCTTGGATGCCTTGGTGTCTGACCACACTCCCGTGGATGTGGACGCCAAAGCCTTGCCTTTTGCCGAAGCAGAACCCGGCGCCACTGGGCTGGAGCTGCTGTTGAGCCTGTCCCTCAAGTGGGCGCAAGACTCTGGCGTGAGCCTGCTGCGTGCCCTGGATGTGCTGACCGCACAACCGGCGCGGGTGTTGGGGCATAGCGTGCCCGATCGCCCCAGTTTGGGCCAGTTGCACGTGGGTGGCGTGGCCGATGTGGTGGTGTTTGACCCTGAGGTTCAGTGGCAGGTCACACCCGACGCACTGCGCAGCCAAGGCAAGCACACCCCGTTTGCGTTTGACATGAGTGGCATGGCCTTGCCTGCGCATGTCAAAGCCACACTGGTGGATGGGCGCATCGCCTACCAAGCCTGAGTTAACTCACCATGCGTGCCCTGCAAGCGTTCTACAAGTTTGCGCGGGTGTTGGGCTGGGTGGTGTTCGGTTACTGGCGTGTGCGCACTGTATTTCCAAAACTCAGTGATACCGAGCAAGCCCGTGCTGTTGAGGTCTGGGCGCGCGGCATGTTGTCCATTATGGGCATCGAGGTGCGGGTCAAAGGGCATCCTGCTGCAGGCCCGGTGCTGATGGCGGCCAACCACATTTCGTGGCTAGACATCTTGGTCATGCATGCGGCCTGCCATTGCCGTTTTGTGGCCAAGTCTGAAATTCGCAACTGGCCCTTGCTGGGCGTGCTCACCACGGGTGGCGGCTCGCTCTACATCGAGCGTAATTCCAGTCGTGACGCCATGCGCTTGGTGCACCACATGGCCGAGGCCCTGCGTCAAGGCGATGTGCTGGCGGTGTTCCCTGAGGGCGGTACAGGCGACGGCGTCAGCCTGTTGCCCTTTCATGCCAACTTGCTGCAGGCGGCGATTTCTGCGGGTGCGCCTGTGCAGCCTGTGGCTTTGCAGTTTGTCGAGGCAGCCAGCCACCAGCGCAGTCTGGCGCCCTGCTACCACGCACAAGACACCTTGATCAGCTCGCTGTGGCGCACCTTGTGCGCACCGCCCTTGTTGGCCGTGGTGCGCTATGGTGAGGTGCAAGCCACACAAGCTTGCCACCGCCGCGACTGCGCCAGCAGCGTGCAGACCGCAATTGTCGATTTGTTGAAGTGATATCCTCTTTGCCCATGGCCACTTCCAAGTCTTCTTCCCCCCCTGTCAAAGCCAAATCGGCGAAAAAATTGCTGGCCAAAGCGCTTGCAAAGCCCATAGCGAAAAACTCGTCCAAAGCCAAGACGCAGCTTGCCGTGAAGGCCTCTGATGTGTTGACCGAGGACGATGCCGTGTTCAATATGGCGGCAGAGACTTTTCGCGTCATGTCAGCGCCGATGCGCTTGAAGATCATCAGCAGCTTGTGCAACCAAGAAAAAAATGTGGGGCAGCTACTGGAAGAAATTGACACCACCCAACCCAATATGTCGCAGCACCTCAACACCTTGTTCAAGGCCAAAATTTTGGGGCGCCGCCGCGAGGGGGTGCAAATTTATTACCGCATCATCAATGAGCGGGTCGTCACCGTGTGCCGGGCCGTTTGCATGCAAATCGCCATCGACGATGTGACGATTTAAGGCTTCAAATACACATAGCCTTCTTTGGCTTGTAGCCTGGCCACCTCGGCCACGCCTGAGGGCACGATCTTGGCTTCCATCAGCACTTTGGAGGCATCGATGTTGCGGGTTTGCAAGGTGTTGTTGCACACCCGAAACTGCACGCCTTTGCTGCTCAGGTCCCCGACCACACCACTGAATTCGCGACCTTTGCTGTCCTTGGCGCCTTCGAGCAAAAAGTCGATGCCAGGCCCGTGGGTCACCACGGCAATCTTGACCGTGGGGTCGGCATTGAGGTGGTTGCGCACATTGTTCAAGATGGCGGCCGTGGTTTCCACCCCCGTGTTGACGTGGTAGACCACTTTGACATCTTGGGCCAAGGCCAAGCCGCTGGCACAGGCCAGCAGCAGTGCTGCGGCGATGGTTTTGAGGTGTTGGTAAAAGTTCATGTGTGTCTCATAACAAAGAGTCAGCCCAAATGTTGTGGGCCCAGTTCATGGCGTACACGCCTTCTAACTCACTGGGTGCAGGCGACACACCGCCCGAGCCCGGCACGGTTTTGTAGGTGTTGTCTTTGGCATCGTATTGATGCAAGGAGGCCACGTGCACCACCAACTTGTCGCTCACGAAGCTGTAGCAGGTATTGCTCAAAAACGGGGCCGGGTTGACGGCCAAGTCAGACAGTTGCGCCACGATGGCAGCGGCTGTGACCTTGCCGTGTGAGTTGGCCATGTGGCCCGACTTGGGCATCAGCGGCGCAATCATGATGGAGTCGCCAATGATGTGAATGTCTTTGGCTTGTGTCGACTCAAAGGTTAAGAAGTTCACGCCGCACCAGCGTGCGTTGGCATTGGCCAATTGGGTTTGCACCGCAATCGTCCCTGCACGCATGCTGGGCAAGACATTGAGCACATCGGCTTTGAGGTCGTTTTGAATTTCAAATTTCAAGGTGTTGGTTTTGGCATCCACGCCCACAACCTTGTGCTGTGGCACATAGTCCAAGATGCCTTTGTAGTTGTCGGCCCAGAACTTTTTGAACAAGGGCCCTTTGGAGGTCACGTCTTGGTTCGCATCCAAGATCAACACCTTTGACTTGGGCTTGTGTTGCTTGAAGTAATGGGCCACTTGGCTGGCGCGCTCATAGGGCCCGGGTGGGCAGCGGTAAGGTGCCTCTGGAATGGTGATGGCAAACACACCGCCATCGGGCATGGCTTCGAGTTGTTTGCGCAGGGCCAGGGTTTCTGGGCCCGCTTTCCATGCGTGCAAGATCTGTCCAGACGCATTGGCGGCTTGCAAACCTTCGACGGTGCCAAACATCAAATCAATGCCCGGCGACATCACCAGTTTGTCGTAGCGGATGGTCGGGCCGCTGGCCAAGGTCACGGTTTTTTTGGTGGCGTCGACGTTTGTCACATGGTCACGCACCACATTCACACCGTGTTTGCCCGACAACTTGTCATAGGGCGTGGTGATGTCGGCCATGGTTTTGCTGCCGCCAATCACCAAGTTGGAGATGGGGCATGAGACAAAAGCCGAATTGGGTTCAATCAGCACCACATCGATTTGGTAGTTCGAGAGCATGCGCACGTATTTGGCTGCGGTGGCCCCGCCGTAACCGCCACCAATCACGACCACACGGGCTTTTTCCGGAATGCGTCCGGTGCTGGCGCATCCCATCATGCTGGCGATGCTGCCCAAAGAACCCAGTGCCAAAGAGGCTTGTACAAAGCTGCGACGTTTCATGTGATCTCCTCAATCAGCGTTGAATGGCAGCGTAGTAGCTGGCGATGGTTTGAATTTGCGCATCGGTCAAGCCTTTGCTCAGCTGGTGCATCACGGTGGCAGGGCGGGTGCCTTCTTTGAAAGCTTTCATCTGCAAGACCATGTAGTCTTTGGGCATGCTCGCCAGCGAAGGAACGCTCGAACCTTCGATGGTGCGACCTTCGGTGCCGTGGCAGTTGGCGCACATGGCGGCTGTGGCACGTGTGTGCAATGTTTCGGCTGTGAGTTGAGCGTGGGCTGTGGCGGCAAAGCCGCAGGCCACGGCCCAAGCAAAGCAACGAGCCAGCGTTTGAATAGAGCTTGTGTTCATGAAGACCTCAAAGTAATCGGGTAGTTATCAACCCGCGTACTTTAACGGCTCATGGCTGTATCAACGTCGGTGCCGAGCGCGGTGGTGCATCTATCCAACGATCCATGATGCCTGCGCCCACCCACATACCGGCCAAAGCCAGCCAAGCGGTGAGTGCAAAGATGGCGCCGCCTGTCACCCCCGCGCCCACAGCGCAGCCCCCGGCCAGCATGGCGCCAAAGCCCATCAACACCGCGCCTGCAATGTAGCGGCGCATGCTGTAGCCGTCCTTGAAGCCCTCCAGAGTCAGCTCATGGCCCCACCAAGCGGAGGCAAAAGCACCCAAGAACACGCCGGGCAGCAAACCGTAATCAAAGTTCAACCCCGGTGGGTTGGGCGCGATCACACGCATCAACCAATCGGCTGATGGACCGCTGAAGGTGATGCCTTGGAGGGGCACCACCTCGAACGAAGCCTGCGCCACTTGAAACGACCACCACCAAGCCAAGGCCACGCTCAAGCCCGTGCCGATGCCCCCCAACCACATCCACACCCGATGGGTGGTGCGCAGCGTGAAGTACAAAGCGGCTAATAACCACAAGCCGCCAATCCAAAGACCTGTGGTGTGGGTCCAGCCCAATAGCGCCAACACATCGCGGCTGGCGCCCGCTTCAACCGTCCAAAAGCCACTCAAGTACTCACGCCAAGGCGACAGCGCCCCCGAAAGCGCAGACTGTGCCGTCACGGCAAAAATCAAACCTGACAGCAGCGCCCGCAAATTGCCGGTGGCCGACAGCACCAACAGGCGGCTGGCACAACCGCGCGTCATGATCATGCCCGCGCCAAACAACAAGCCACCGATCAAAGCGCCTGACAAGCTGCCGCGTGTTGCCAACTGCCGTGCGTTGGACACGTCCAGCGCTCCCCACACTGTGAGTGCTTGTATGGCAATCACTGCGCTGGAAAAGGTGAGCAGCCAGACCGAGAGTTTTTCACCGAATTGATGGTGCCAAAACTCAATCACGGCTGCACGCAAACAAAAGCGCGAACGTTGCGCGAAAAAACCAAACAAGCAACCTATGAAGCCACCCCCCCAGGCTAGAACCATGCCCTCGCCATAGGTGTCGTTGAGAAAGGTAAAGTTCATTTAATTTAGTCTACGCTTATATTTGAGCTATGCTAAATGCAATCCGAGGCAAGTTATTTGATCCGCATCAAATGCCCGCAGCCATCGGTCTGAGGAGAACACACGTATGAAAACCTTGTTACATCGCTTGCTGCTTGGAACCGTTTGGGTCCTGGGCCTTGCCATCAGCGCTTGGGCCGCGGATGCGTCCGGCGACACCTCTCAAACCAAGCCCTTGGTGCAGGCGCGCCTTGTGGTGCCGGGTGTGTACTACGTGCAAGGCCTGTCTGAAATGGGGTCGTCGGCGAACCAAAATTACATCTCTAATGCAGGCTTCATCGTCACGCCCCAGGGTGTGGTGGTGGTTGATGCCTTGGGTTCGCCAGAGTTAGCGCGTCGCTTGGTGGCTGAAATAGCCAAAGTCACGCGACAACCGATTCATACCGTCATCGTGACCCACTACCATGCGGACCACATTTACGGTTTACAGGTGTTCAAAGACTTGGGCGCGCGCATCGTGGCGCACAAGGCAGCGCGCGACTATCTCACATCGGACACCGCACAACTGCGCTTGCAAGTGTCGCGGCAAGATTTGTGGCCTTGGATTGATGAAAAAACCCGTCTCGTGCCGGCAGACGAATGGCTGCATGACACGCAAGAACTGGTGGTGGGCGGTTTGCGTTTGGTGGTGCAACCGGTGGGACCGTCCCACACCGCCGAAGACTTGGTGGTGTATGTGCCGCAGAAAAAAGTGTTGTTTGCCGGTGACTTGGTGTTTCGCAACCGCATACCTTATGTGGGCCAAGCGGATAGCCAGCATTGGATGGCGGCCATCACCAATTTACAAAAATTTGACACGCAATGGATGGTGCCAGGACACGGACCTATTTCGCACGACCCACGCACCGACATGCGCGTGACACGCGACTACTTGGGCTATTTGCGCGAGAGCATGACGCGTGCAGCACGGGACATGGAGCCCTTTGACGAGGCCTACCAAAAAACCGACTGGCGTCGCTTTGAGAGAATGCCTCTTTTCAAGTCTGCCAACCGCATGAACGCCTACAACACCTACTTAGCGCTAGAGCGCGACGCCAAGTGAGTTACTCACTGTTACGCCCTGCCTCGCGTCGTCAAAGTTTGCAGTGCTTGGCATGGGGCTTGGGCACTTGGCTCACCGTCTCTGGCACGGTTCAAGCGGCAGAAACCAGCTTGCCTGTCACGTCCTCGTTGTCGGATTCTTTGCAGCAAGCATTGCAACGCAAACAACCGCTGGTGGTCATGGTCAGCTTGCACGGGTGTCCGTTTTGTAAGGTGGTGCGTGAGAATTACCTGATGCCCTTGCAGCGCGAGGGCTTGCCCGTGGTGCAAATCAATATGCGAAGTGTCCAAGCTATCACCGACGTGGATGGCAGCGCGCAAACCCAGGAGGGTTTGATTCGTAAATGGGGCATCCAGCTCGCGCCTACGGTGCTGTTCTTTGGCCCTCAAGGCAAAGAAATTGCCAGTCGATTGAAGGGCGCTTACTTGGTGGATTTTTATGGCGCCTATTTGGACGAGCAGTTGTCCTTGGCACGACAGGCAGTTGCCTTAGGTCGTTGATGTTTTTTTGAGGTGCAGCATGCTGTATAAATTTTGGTGGATCGCTAGTGTGTGTTGGCTCGGTGCGGCTTCTGCTGGCGCACAACAGCATCCGATGTTTCGTGATGCCGATGTGGGGCTGGGTGACAAACTAATTGCTCAACACAAGTGTGACGCTTGTCATATAAGGCGTGTGGGCGGAGATGGCAGTGGCATCTACAACCCAACGGGGCGCATCAACACGCCGGGTGCTTTGCGGGGCATGGTGGAATACTGCAACACCGAGTTGAATTCGGGGTTTTTCCCTGAAGACACCCACGCGGTGGCCGCTGCTTTGAACCTGCGGTTCTACAAATTTCGCTGACAGTTCATGAAAGCTAAGCGTAAACCCTGAAAACTATAATTCATTAATAGCTTATATTAGCGGACATTAATTTATTGGTCGTCTGGAAGGACTGTCTGTGACGCAATCTGTGGACTGGGTATCGGGGCGAATTCAAAAAGCCCCTGAGAACTTTTTGAATCGTGACGGCATACGCACGGTGCTTGATGAAAGCAAAAGCGGCCGACGCAACTTCATTCGCAGCGCATTCGCCGCAGCGGCTGCGGGTGCTGCGGCGCCCCTGGTTGTGGCTCAAGGTAACCCGGTGCCCACGGAGGGCGGCGACCCCAACATCTTGAACTTGCCGGCACATGCCATGGGTTTGGGCCAAGGCGTGGCCACCGATGGCTATGGCAAGCCCTCGCAATTCGAATCCAATGTGCAGCGCCGCCAAAGCCCGGGCTTGACGCAAACCACGCAAGCTTCGGTGTCGTTCGCACCGTTGCAATCGTTGTTTGGCATCGTCACACCCAGTGGTTTGCACTTTGAGCGCCACCACCAAGGGTGGTGGGACATTGACCCGTCCAAGCACCGCTTCATGGTCAACGGCATGGTCAAGTCGGCCAAAGTCTTCACCATGGACGAGATCATGCGTTTGCCCTCGGTCTCGCGCTTTCACTTCATCGAGTGTGGCGCCAACACCGCGGTGGAGTGGGGTAATGTGGCGGTGCCTACGGTGCAATACACCCACGGTATGTTGTCGTGCAGCGAATTCACAGGTGTGCCACTGATCACTTTGCTGGAGATCGCCGGTGCCGATTTGAAGAACGGTAAGTTTGTGCTGGCCGAAGGCGGTGATGGTTCATCGATGACGCGCACCATCCCCATGAGTCTCATCACCTCCGGCGAAGTGCTGGTGGCCTATGGCCAAAACGGTGAAATGCTGCGCCCCGAAAACGGCTACCCCTTGCGCTTGGTTGTTCCCGGCGTGCAGGGCGTGAGTTGGGTGAAATACCTGCGCCGTGTGGAGGTGGGTGACAAGCCCTATGCCGCCAAAGACGAGGCCGTGCACTACATGGACCTCATGCCCGATGGTCAGCACCGCCAGTACACCAACATCCAAGAATGCAAGAGTGTGGTGACCACGCCTTCCGGCGGTCAGGTGTTGCTGGATCAAGGCTTCTACAACATCACCGGTTTGGCTTGGTCGGGACGCGGCAAGATTCAAAAAGTCGATGTCTCGGTCGACGGTGGACGCAACTGGCGGCAAGCCCGCTTGGAAACGCCGGTGCTCAGCAAAGCCCTGACACGCTTCAACATCGATTGGGTATGGGATGGCAAACCCGCCATCATCCAAAGCCGTGCCACCGACGACAGCGGATTTGTGCAGCCCACCTACAAGCACTTGCGTGCAGCACGTGGCACGCGCTCGATCTATCACAACAACGCCATTCAGTCTTGGTTGGTGCAAGAAAACGGCGAGGTGAAAAATGTCCAAGTTTCTTAAAGCACTGAGTCAAGTTGCTTGCGTCGTCACTCTCGTGTTGGGATCTGGTGCTGCTATAGCGCAAAGTACCACCTACCCGCATGTTGGGCGCAACGCCACACCCAAAGAAGTGGCCGCGTGGGACATCGACGTGCGCCCTGATTTCAAAGGCCTGCCCGCAGGGTCAGGCTCTGTCGAAAAAGGCCAAGACGTGTGGGAGGCCAAATGCGCCCAATGTCACGGTGTGTTTGGTGAGTCCAACGAAGTGTTCAGCCCTTTGGTGGGTGGCACCACCGCTGAAGACGTCAAGACCGGCCGCGTGGCTAACCTGATGCGTCCAGACTTTCCAGGCCGCACCACGCTGATGAAGGTGGCCACGGTGTCGACCTTGTGGGACTACATTTATCGCGCCATGCCCTGGACCAGCCCAAAGTCGCTCACGGCTGATGAGGTCTATGCCGTCACCGCCTACTTGCTCAACTTGGCCTATGTGGTGCCCGACAACTTCACCTTGTCCAACACCAATATCGCGGATGTGCAGCAGCGCATGCCCAATCGCAACGGTATGAGCACGCAACACGCTCTGTGGCCCGGCAAAGAGTTCAAAGGTGCTGCCAAGCCCGACACCGCCAACGTGGCCTGCATGAAAGACTGCATCCCAGAAACCAAGGTGGCCTCCATGCTGCCCGACTACGCACGCAATGCACATGGCAACTTGGCCGACCAAAACCGAACCATTGGCCAACAAAAAGGCGCTGACACCACACGTCCTGAAGGCAAAGCGATGGCGGTACTTGGCGCGACGGCCACAGCACCTGCCACTTCGACAGCACCCAAACCTGTGGCCAAGCCCGCAGACCCTGCACTGGCCTTGCTGCAAAAGCACAACTGCTTGGCTTGCCATGCGCAAGACCGTAAAGTGGTGGGGCCTAGTTTGGCCGACATTGCCAAGAAGCATTCAGGTAAAACAGACTACTTGGCGGCCAAGATCAAATCCGGTGGTTCAGGTGTGTGGGGTGCTATCCCCATGCCGGCCCAAACAGCACCCGATGGGGACATCAAGACCATCGCCCACTGGCTGGCAGCCGGTGCGGCAAAATAAACCCAAATTCAATCAGGAGAATTTCATGCAAACTCGTCGCGAGACCCTCAAGCACAGCGCCGCTGTGGCTGGCCTCTTGGCCTCTACAGGCCTGTTTCCTCAATACGCACAAGCCTTTGAAAAAGTAGCTTTCGATGCCAAGACCATTGCCGAGGCTGTCAAAGCCATGGGCGGTGCAGCACCCGTTGAGAGCAAAGACGTGACCATCACCGGTCCCGACATTGCCGAGAACGGCGCGGTGGTGCCCTTGGGCGTCAGCACCTCGATGGCCAATGTGAAGCGGGTGTTGTTGCTGGTCGAAAAGAACCCTTCCGCCTTGGTGGCCATGTTCAACACATCGCCTGAGATTGAAAACTCATTCTCTACCCGCTCCAAGATGGGCCAATCCTCGGACGTTTACGCCGTGGCCATCACCAACGACGGCAAAACTTTCTTTGCCAAGAAAGAAGTCAAAGTCACCCTCGGCGGCTGCGGCGGCTGATCCACACAGAATTTAGGAGAACACACATGGCAGATCCAATGCGCATTCGCGCCCAAGCAGCTGGCGGCAACGCCACCATCCGTGTGCTCATGAGTCACGAAATGGAATCCGGTCAACGCAAAGATGGCAACGGAAAAATCATTCCTGCATGGCATATTCAAGAGGTCACCGCCAGCCTCAACGGCAAGCCCGTGATGACGGCCGAGTGGGGCCCCGCAGTGTCCAAAAACCCGTTCTTGCAGTTCACCATCAAAGGTGCCAAGGCCGGGGACAAAGTGGCCATCACTTGGAAAGACAACAAGGGCGACAGCCGTACCGACGAAGCCACGGTGTCTTGATTGCACACAACAAAACATGAGGAGACAGCCATGACCCACCCCATCGGTGTGACAGGTCGCATCAAGCTCGTGCTGGTCGCTGGACTGCTGGCGTGCACGGGTGCCGCCTTGGCGCAAAAGTCTTCGGCCGACAGCATTGCCGAATACCGCGCCATGCTGCAAGACGGCAACCCGGCCGATTTGTTTGAGGCCAAAGGTGAAGACCTGTGGAAGCAAAAGCGTGGCCCCAAAAACGCATCGCTCGAACAATGCGATTTGGGCAAGGGTCCAGGCGTTGTCAAAGGCGCGTGGGTGGAGTTACCACGCTACTTTGCCGACACCGGTCGGGTGCAAGACATGGAGTCGCGTTTGCTCACCTGTATGCAAACCTTGCAGGGTTTCAATGCTGACACCGTCGCCAAAACTCCGTTTGGCAAAGACGAGCAAATCAACGTCACCGCGATCGCCACTTGGATTTCTGCCGAATCCAAAGGCATGAAGTTCAATCTCTCACAAAGCCACGTCGAAGAACGCAAGATGTACGAAGTCGGCAAACGCTTGTTCTACTTGCGGGGCGGCTCACACGACTTTGCCTGTGCCACCTGCCACTCGCAAGACGACAAACGCATCCGCTTGCAAGACCTGCCCAACCTCACCAAGCAACCCGGGGCTGGCAACGGTTTTGGCGCCTGGCCCGCTTACCGCGTGTCCAACGGACAAATGTGGGGCATGCAGCTTCGCTTGAACGACTGCTACCGTCAGCAACGCTTTCCCTACCCCCTGTTTGGCAGCGAAGCCACCATTGCCTTAGGCGTCTACATGGGCGTCAACGGCAAAGGCGGTGAAGCCACCGCACCTGCCATCAAGCGATAAGGACACGCACATCATGAACCGCACATACGCTCTCATTGGTGCCGCACTGGCGACAGCCTTGCTCGCCGCATGCACCACACCCATGCCGTCTAGCGCAGAGTTGGATCGGCTCACGCAAGACATCATTGCCCGCTCATTCCGAGCTGAAGGTCAAGCCAAGTTGGATCGAGTCAGTCCTGACGAAGACAACCGCTTGTGCGCTGAATCCGATCAATCCGGCGTAGCCTTAGACGCCAAGGTGGCCCAAGCCATTGAAGCCCAAAACATGGCCACCATCAAGCCGCCCTCCGATGGCCAATTTCTGGGGGATTGGAAACAAGGCGAAACCATCGCCCAAAATGGGGCAGGCAAAACTTGGACCGACAAAGAAGGCTCAGTCAACGGCGGCAATTGCTACAACTGCCACCAAATTAGCAAACAAGAGTTGTCATACGGCACCTTAGGCCCCAGCCTCTACAACTACGGAAAAATTCGTGGCGTGGTCAACCCCAGCAGTGCCGATTCAAAACCGATCGTTGAATACACCTGGGGCAAGTTGCTCAACGCACGCGCTTACAACGCCTGCTCCAACATGCCGCGCTTTGGCCACAAAGGCATCTTGACCGAGGCGCAAATCAAGCATGTCATGGCCTTGTTGCTCGACCCCGCATCCCCCATCAACAAGTAAACCCCTGTCCACCCGCAGCACGCGCAAATCGGCTGCGGGTTTTTTCTGGATTCTTTATAAGTAGTTGCTGATATGAACCTCACCAAACGCGAATTCATGCAGGTCCTGGGCGCTGGCAGCATGGCCGGTCTGAATATGCAAGCCTTTGCCCAAGCCGATGCAGGTCGTGCTGCTGACGGCTTGTACAGCATTCCCAAATTTGGTCAGGTCTCGTTTCTGCACATGACCGACTGCCACGCACAGCTCAAACCCATTTACTTTCGCGAACCCAGTGTCAATTTAGGGCTGGGCAGCATGAAGGGCCAACTGCCGCATTTGGTGGGCGAGCATTTGCTCAAGACCGCGGGCGTGCGCCCAGGCAGTGCCGAGGCCTATGGCATGAGCTACCTCAACTTTGAAACCGCCGCACGTCGCTACGGCAAAGTGGGTGGTTTTGCCCACCTGGCTACCTTGGTCAAACGCCTCAAAGCCAGTCGCCCCGGTGCTTTGCTGCTCGATGGGGGTGACACCTGGCAGGGCAGCGCCACCTCGCTGTGGACCAAAGGCCAAGACATGGTGGACGCTTGCAAGCTCTTGGGCGTGGACGTGATGACCGGCCACTGGGAGTTCACTTACGGCATGGAGCGGGTGCAAGAAATTGTCGAGAAAGACTTTGCTGGCAAGGTTGACTTTGTGGCGCAAAACATCAAGACCCAAGACTTTGGCGATCCGGTGTTCAAGCCCTATGTCATTCGTGAAATGAACGGTGTGCCCTGCGCCATCATTGGCCAAGCCTTTCCCTACACACCGATTGCCAACCCGCGCTACATGGTGGCCGACTGGGCTTTTGGCATCCAAGATGAGAACATGCAAAAGATGGTCGACGAAGCCCGTGCCAAAGGTGCGCAGGTGGTGGTGGTGCTGTCGCACAACGGCATGGATGTGGACTTGAAAATGGCCAGCCGCGTCAGTGGCATTGACGCCATCATGGGCGGTCACACCCACGACGGCATGCCAGTGGCCACCTTGGTGGCCAACAAGGGTGGCAAAACCATCGTGACCAATGCAGGCTCAAACGGCAAGTTTTTGGGCGTGCTCGACTTTGATGTCAAAAACAAACACGTCACCGACTTTCGCTACAAGCTCTTGCCCGTGTTTGCCAACATGTTGCCCGCCGACCCAGCGATGGACGCGCTCATCACACGTGTGCGCGCGCCCTATGAGGCCAAACTCAACGAAAAGCTGGCCATCACCGAAGGCACGCTGTACCGCCGTGGCAACTTCAATGGCACGGGCGACCAACTGTTGTTGGACGCCTTGATGGACGTGCAAGGCGCTGACATTGCGTTTTCACCCGGCTTTCGTTGGGGCACCTCGCTGTTGCCGGGCCAGGCCATCACACGCGAGTGGCTGATGGACATGACCGCCACGACTTACTCGTATGCCACGATGACCGAGATGACGGGCGAAACCATCAAGACCATCCTCGAAGACGTGTGCGACAACCTCTTCAACCCCGACCCTTACTACCAGCAAGGCGGCGACATGGTGCGCGTGGGTGGGCTGGAATATGTATGCCGCCCCACCGCGGGCATGGGCCAGCGCATTCACAACATGCGCCTCAAAGGCAAGGCCATTGAGGCCAACAAAAAATACAAAGTGGCCGGTTGGGCCCCGGTGGCCGAAGAGGCCAAAAGCCAAAACCTCAAGATGGTGTGGGACGTGGCCGAGCAGTGGCTCAAAGCCAGTGGCGGCAAGGTGAGCACGCGCAAACTCAACACGCCAACCCTTGAAGGTGTGCTGCCCAATCCTGGCGTGGCGCTTTAAGTTCTCCTGTCGATGCATGGGCGAACATCGCCCCAAAGGGCGCCGATTGGCGCCCTTTCTTTTTAGAAAATCTCATCGCATCATTCAACGCAGCAGACGTTTTCAGGTCATTCTGATGTGCGGCATCATTAATTTACTAACAAACAATATATTTCATGATATATTATTGGTTGGTAATTTATAGGTGCCTTATGCCAACCGCCATCCCTATCGACTTGTCTGCCATGCGAACTTCCGCCAACCAGGCCTGCCGTTTGCTCAAAACCTTGTCCAACACCGACCGCTTGATGCTGTTGTGCCAACTGGCACAGGGTGAGCGCTGTGTGAGTGAGCTGGAAGTTTTGTTGGGCATCGTGCAGCCAACGTTGTCGCAGCAACTCAGTGTGTTGCGCGACGAACAGTTGGTCAGCACGCGCCGTGAAGGCAAAAACATTTATTACCAAATCAACAGCGACATCGCCTTGCATGTGATGCAGGTTCTCTACACCCAGTTTTGTGGCATCAATGCCAAGGAGATCACATGTTGAACCCCTCATGGACCCATCGATGGTTTGCCACCTTGGGCATGGCTTGCGCCTTAGGCGGCGCTTGGGCCGCAGGCACTGTGCGGGTGCCGGTGGTATCGGTTGGTGCCAAATCAGTCGCCACAGGCATTGAGATCGATGGGGTGGTCGAACCCATCAAACAAAGCTTGGTCTCATCGCAAGCGTCGGGCCGCGTGTCAGCCCTGGTGGTCAAGGCGGGCGACTATGTCAAAGCCGGCCAACTGCTGGCCACGGTGGACGACCGGGAAACCCAAACTGGCGTGCAACGCAGCCAAGCCCAGTGGGTACAAAGCGACTCAGAGTTGCGCAACGCGCAGCTGAATGTCTCGCGCACCCGTGATTTACAAGCCAAGGGCTTTATCAGCCAGGCGGCGCTAGACACTGCTGAATTGCAGTTCAAAGCTGCGCAAGCCGGGCGTGACCAAGCCAGTGCGGGCACGCGTCAGTCAGCCTTGTCGCAAGAGTTCACCCGTGTCACCGCGCCGTATGACGGCTATGTGTCTGACACCCTGGTTCAAGCGGGCGATTTGGCGGTACCCGGTAAACCCTTGCTGAGCATGTATGCCCCCACGGCCTACCGCGTGGTGGTGCATGTAGGCGTGTCGCAACTGGGCAGCACACGCGCTGCAACACAGGTCGAGGTACAGCAACCCTCGACAAGCGGTGGTGAATGGATCAAGCCACTCGGACTGCAGTTGTTGCCCGCCGCAGACGCGATGTCGCAAACTCTGCAGTGGCGCATTGATTTGCCCAATTTGGCCAGCACACCGTGGGTGCCCGGTCAACAAGTGCGTGTGCGCTTTGTGGGCGGTGCGGCGCAGCGCATCACGCTGCCAGCGACGGCTGTGCTACGCCGAGGGGAACTGACCGCCGTCTATGTGGCGGGTGGCCCTGGTTTTGTCATGCGCGTAGTGCGCTTGGGCGGCAGTTTGGGACAGGGCCAAGTCGAAGTGCTGGCAGGTTTGACAACGCAAGACCGCGTGGCACTCGACCCCGTGCAAGCCGGCTTGCTGGGTGCACAACCCGAGGTCGCTGGCGCGGCCTTCAACAAATAAGGCCAGGTCATGAACCAACTGCCATCAAACGAGCAGACTCTGGGTGTGTCGGGCCGCATCGCAGCGGCTTTTCAGTCCAACGCCCTCACGCCTTTGCTGGCCTTGGTGGCTCTGCTGCTGGGCATGTTTGCCGTGCTTGTCACGCCACGTGAAGAAGAGCCGCAAATCAACGTCACCATGGCCAATGTGCTGATTCCATTCCCCGGGGCCAGCAGCGTCAACGTGCAAAACATGGTGGCCAAACCTGCTGAACAGGTCTTGAGTCAAATCGCCGGGGTTGAACACACCTACTCGGTGTCGCGTCCTGGTGTGGCGGTGTTGACGGTACAGTTCAAAGTGGGTGTGCCACGCACCGAGGCCTTGGTGCGTTTGTATGACGTGCTCAACGCCAACCAAGATTGGTTGCCACGCGAGTTGGGCACCTTGGCGCCCATCGTCAAGCCCAAAGGCATTGACGATGTGCCTGTGCTGGCACTCACCCTCTGGAGCCCTGACAGCACCCCCGGAGTCGACTTGGCCTTGGTGGCTCAGAGCTTGGAGACCGAACTCAAAGCCGTGCCCGGCACACGCGAGGTGCAAACCATTGGCGGCCCAGGGCGCGCCATTCATGTCTGGTTGGACCCAGTGCGCTTGCGTGACCGGGGCTTGGATGTGCTGAGTTTGCAAGCCACCTTGCGTGCTGCCAATATGGCCATGCCAGCGGGTGCTGTGATGGACACCCAAGCAGCCACCGGAAAAATGCTGACCGTGCAAGCCGGTGAATTTTTGCGCACTGCCGACGACGTGGCCGACTTGGTGGTGGGCATCTACCAAGGCAAGCCCATTTATTTGCGGGAGGTCGCGCGGGTGGAGGCGGGCGCGCAACTGCCCCAGCGCTATGTGTGGTTCACCCCAGGTGCAGCGGCCTTGGCTGCAACCGCTAGCGCGACAGACACAGCAGAGAACGCTGCCATCGGTCAGGTGTATCCAGCAGTGACTTTGAGCGTGACCAAAAAGCCTGGTGAAAACGCAGTTGATGTGGCGCGTGCTGTGCGAGCGCGGGTGGACACCTTACGCAACACCCTCATCCCCGACGGTGTGCAGGTGTCGGTCAGTCGTGACTATGGCGAGACCGCCGCCGAAAAAGCCAACAAGCTGATTCAAAAACTGGCCTTTGCCACCGGCTCGGTCATCTTGTTGGTGGGCTGGGCGCTGGGTCGCCGTGAAGCGGTGATTGTGGGCAGCGCGGTCATCCTCACCCTCACCGCAACTTTGTTTGCCAGCTGGGCCTGGGGCTTCACGCTCAACCGCGTGTCGCTGTTTGCGCTCATCTTCTCGATTGGCATCTTGGTGGACGACGCCATCGTGGTGGTGGAGAACATCCACCGTCACCAAGGTTTGTATCCGCACAAGTCGCTGCACGAGATCATTCCTGTGGCGGTCGACGAAGTGGGCGGCCCCACCATCTTGGCCACGCTCACGGTCATTGCAGCCTTGTTACCCATGGCCTTTGTGTCGGGTCTGATGGGCCCGTACATGAGCCCCATCCCCATCAATTCGAGCTTGGGCATGGCGATTTCCTTGGCCATCGCTTTTACCGTCACGCCTTGGTTGGCTTTGAAGTTGATGCACGCCCCGGACAGCAGCGAGCCGCATGCGGGGCAGCCTGCCGCAGGCGGTGTCAAAGTCAAACTCGACGCCTTGTTTCAACGCGTGCTCACACCCTTCTTGCACAGCGCCAAAAAACGTTGGCAGCTGTTGGCGGGCATCGTGTTGGCACTCGTGCTGTCGGTGGGCTTGACCGCCGTGCAGTGGGTGGTGCTCAAGATGCTGCCCTTTGACAACAAGAGCGAGTTCCAGGTGGTGGTTGACATGCCAGCGGGCACCCCGTTGGAGAACACCGCGGCCGCCTTGCATGCCCTGGGTGCCCATTTGGCCCAACAGCCCGAGGTGCGCGACCTGCAAGGCTATGCCGGCACGGCCAGCCCCATCACCTTCAACGGCTTGGTGCGCCAGTATTACCTGCGTGCTGAGGTAGAGATGGGCGACTTGCAAGTCAACCTGGTGGACAAACACCACCGCAGCGAAAAAAGTCACGCCATCGCGCAGCGCTTGCGCCCCACACTCGAAGCCATTGCCAAAGCTCATGGTGCGCGCATCAAACTGGTCGAGGTGCCGCCGGGCCCACCCGTCATGAGCCCTTTGGTGGCCGAGGTCTATGGCCCCGACGAAGCCGGGCGCCAAGCGCTGGCGCGTCGCATCGCCACAGCCTTTGGTCAAACCGCCGACATTGTGGGCATCGACACCACGCTCAAAGAAGACGCCCCCCGTGCCCATCTGATGGTGTTGCGCCAACGCGCCGAGACCTTGGGCGTGTCGGTGACGGCCCTTGCGCAAACCGTGCAAGGTGCGCTCTCAGGTCTGGACGCCTCCTATCTGCATGACAACCAAAGCAAATACCCTGTGCCCGTGCGTCTGCAATTGCCACGCGAATCACAAACGGGCTTGGACGCTGTGTTGGCCTTGTCACTGCGCGCCGCCAATGGACGTTTGGTGCCGGTGTCTGAGTTGGTGCGCGTCGAACGCGACGTGATCGACAAGCCCATGTTCAGCAAAGACCTTAAGAGCTTGAGCTATGTGTTCGGCGATATGGCGGGGCAATTAGATTCGCCACTTTATGGTCTGTTTGCCATTCGACCCCACCTGAGCGAAGCGGCTTTGCCCGGCATGGGTGAGTTAGGCGAGTACTGGATTCAACAGCCCACAGACACCTACCGCCAATACGCGATCAAGTGGGATGGGGAGTGGCAAATTACCTACGAGACCTTCCGCGATATGGGGGCTGCCTATGGCGTGGGCTTGATCTTGATTTACCTCTTGGTGGTGGCGCAGTTCAAGAGCTATATGACGCCCTTGGTCATCATGGCCCCGATCCCTTTGACCATCATTGGCGTCATGCCGGGCCACGCCTTGTTGGGCGCGCAGTTCACGGCCACCTCCATCATCGGCATGATTGCTTTAGCCGGCATCATCGTGCGCAACTCGAGTCTGTTGGTGGACTTCATCGAGCTTCAAGTGGCGCAGGGCATGCGCTTTGAGCAAGCGGTGGTGTCCGCCGCTGCGGTGCGTGCGCAGCCCATTGCTTTGACGGGTTTGGCCGCCATGATCGGCGCCTTCTTCATCTTGGACGACCCCATCTTCAACGGCTTGGCCGTGTCTTTGATTTTCGGCATCTTGGTTTCCACCTTGCTCACGCTGGTGGTGATCCCGGTGCTGTATTACGCGCTATACCGCAAGCGCCATGTTGCGGTGTGATTTTAAAAAAGGAGTCTGCCATGACTGTTGAACGTTATATCCGTGTGATCGCAGGTTTATTCATCCTGCTGTCGTTGGCCCTGGGGGTGGAACAAAGCCCGGTCTTTGTCAGCTCTTGGTTCTTGGCTTTCACTGCGTTTGTGGGCTTGAACTTGTTTCAATTTGGTTTTACCGATATGTGTCCAATGGGTTTTTTCTTACGCAAACTCGGTGTGCCTGACGGCAAAGCCTGCTGCGCAGAAGGTGTTGGCAACTGCTGCTAAGCGGTTTGAAAGCTGGGGCGCTCAAGCAGCCATTTGCTTGGCGCCGACCAGCACCGCAGACAACAAACCTGCGTACCACAGCGCCAAGCGAAACACACCTAACAGCAGCGCGTTGTAGTCGCTGCCTGATGTACAGTGCGACAAGCGGCGCATCAATACCGTCGCTCGAGGCAGTAACAACAAGGGCAATAAAAAAAACAGGTTCATGGTCATCACGGCCATGGCCACGCTCAAGACAAAAGGCGCCAACAGCCAAGCGCACACCACCCGCTCGGACGCTTGTGCACCCAGCACCACGGCCAAGGTGTGACGACCGACCAAGCCGTCATGTACGCGGTCGCGTTGGTTGTTCACCGCCAGCGCCCCAGCCGACAAGCTGCCCACGGCCAACGCTGCCACTAAGCCCAGCGCAGTGACCTGTGTGGACAGCAACCACTCGGTGCCCAACACCGCCACCAAACCAAAAAATGCCAACACCGTGATCTCACCCCACGGTGAGTAAGCAATCGGTTTGGGCCCACCCATATAGGCCAAAGCCGCCAGCAACGAGCTTAGTCCCAAAGCCAGCACCAGCCAGCCACGCTCTATCACCAAGCTCAGCCCCAAAGAGGTCGCCACCACGCACAGCAGCGCAATTGCCAAGCGAACCGTCTTCACACTGAGCCAACCTTTGGCCGTGGCGCGCGGCAATCCGCCATGGTGTCCCACACCGGCACAACCTCTGGCGGTAAAGCCCACATCGTTTTGCAAATTGGTGATGACTTGCATCAACAGGGCTGCTGCCAGAGCCATCAGCGTCAGCCGCGCAGGCACTTCACCGGTATGAAAAAAAACCACACACGCACCCACCCACACCGGTCCCACAGCCAAGACCAAGCTGGGAAGCCGCAAAGCAATGGCCCAGGCTTTGAGGGTGGGCGGTGGCAGGGTGATGTCTTCGGACATGGGGCCTTAGATGTTTGGGTAATTTAGAACTGAGAACTCTGTCGTTCCCTTTTCAGGCGCAGGCTCACAGAATCCATCCATCGCAATTTTCGATGCATTCCTAAGAGATTCCCATGATTCAACGCAAACACTTCCTCTCCAGCTTGGTGGCTGTCGGCTTCCTCGCCTTCGCTGGCGTGACTTCGGCCCAAACCCTTGCCCAACCCGCCCCTCCTGTGAGCTTGCTCAATGTGTCGTATGACCCCACCCGCGAGCTGTATGTCGAGTTCAACGCCGCCTTTGCCAAACACTGGAAAGCCCAGACCGGCCAAGACGTGAGCATCAAGCAGTCGCATGGTGGTTCCGGCAAACAAGCCCGCTCGGTGATCGACGGCATTGATGCCGATGTGGTCACCCTGGCGCTGGCCGGTGACGTCGATGCGCTGGTCAAAAACGGTGGGCTCATTCCCGCCGACTGGCAAAAGCGCTTGCCCCACAACTCGGCACCGTACACCTCCACCATCGTGTTGGTGGTGCGCCAGGGCAACCCCAAAGGCATCAAAGACTGGGACGACTTGGTCAAGCCCGGTATCAGTGTGAT
>CAIMWY010000092.1 GCA_903845315.1 uncultured Burkholderiales bacterium | reverse complement strand
GCCAGCTTTTGCGCGTTCACGGCATCGACCTGCATCAACATGCTTTTGTACCAATTGGCAGCAACTGCAGCAAACGGTCCCGATGAGGGGTCGATCACCGCTACGCGGACCTTATCTGCATTGGCCCCACCAGCCGCAAGGGCCGTGATCAATGGGAGTGCGTATTGTGCAAGGCGGTTAAGTTTCATGCGGTTTCCTTGGTTGGTAGAGACATCGTCGTCGCCAGCTCCTCAAGAACTGGCAGCAGGTAGTGCCGCAATGCGGCGTAATTCTCAGAGGGCGGAAAGTGGCCCACGTTCTTCATAACTTGAAACTTCGCGCCTTGCACCAAGTCTGCAACTTCCTGACCATGGGCCGGTGTCGCACCCCAGTCGTATTCACCCGTCAGCAGGTAAAGCGGGGTCTTGCGCGTGTCGATGGTCGATAACTCCTGCGGCTCAATCGTTCCTGAGCCCTTGTAAAACGCTGTGTCCCCGTGCAAGACACCAGGCCCCCCCTGCATGTAGTGCCAAAGCGTTTCCCACCGCTGTGAGACGGGACTTTGTGGCGCCATGATGCCGCTGACCAATGCGGCGGCCGCTTCGCCGCCATGGACATCAGGACGCGCCAGATAACCCAGCTCACGCTGATAGCGACTCATCACGCCCACCACATGGCGACTGGACTGCAAGCCAATGGCAGCGCCTATTTCTTTGGCATGACGCAAGAGCAAGTGCAAGACCACGCGGCCCCCAATGGAGCAACCCATCACAACCGGTTTGCTCAACGCAAGGCCGCGCACTACCGCCATGATGGTGTCAACATAGAGATCGGGGGTGAGTTCGTAAATCTCGTTTTGAAAGCCCTCTGGGGGCGAGGACTTGCCATGCCAAGGCAGATCAAAAGCAATGACTCGCCAACGCTTTAGCACTTCGTTGTCGTTGAGCAAGTGACGAAACTGACGGCTGTCAGATCCCGCTGTGTGCAGACAAAGTAGCGGCGCGCCTGTGCCAGACTCTTCTACATACACACGGTGCGGGCGTCCTTGTATATCAAGGTGCACTAACGACCCGTGATCACCTCAACTCGCGCTTTCACGTCCACTCCTTGCTGAAAACACCTGCCAATGCGGCTTTTACAAAAAACAAATTTCGAAAAAAAACATCTCTCCCTCTACCCTAGCGTGACCGCTCACCACCATGGCGATGATGTCGTGGTATCCAGGACGTGGCATCTGTTTGGAAAACTCGGTCCACGCACTTTCTTAGGCGTTGATTGTGAATGCGCGAGTTTTGTGATCGCCCTCGCCCGACACGGTAACAACCCCCTGAGCCACAGTCACAATTCGTTGCCGACCAGAGCTGATAACGGCAAACTGTAGATCTAAAAAATGAGCCCGTCGCACAGTTGCAGGATCGAGTCGCAGAAGGGTCAAGTCTTGAGTCAGCAAAGTGCCTCCAAAGTATTAGCGCTATATTAAACAAAGTATATCGATGGTAAAGTTTGTGTCAAACCCACACCACCGCGGCACAGACATTCAGTTGCGTTCGCTGACTTAACGCAGATCCTCGCCGCTTCGGAACTCTCCTGTGATGGTGTCAAGCTTTGCAATCACCTGTGGGTCTAGTGCGGTATCGCTGGCCGCCAACACTTGCGGCAGTTGCTCTGCCTTGCTCGCACCGATGATGGCGCAAGTAACGCCTGCTTGCGCCAACACCAAAGCCACGGTAAGTCGTTCGGTCGATAGCCCTGCCTCCTTTGCCACTGCAACGATCTGCGTGACGGCTTGGAACTCCCGCTCGTGCCTGTATCG
>CAIMWY010000091.1 GCA_903845315.1 uncultured Burkholderiales bacterium | reverse complement strand
GGTGTTGCATCAGTTTCCTAGTGCGCAGGTCTCATACAAATTCAAGTGCCGCAACCCTGGGGTTCAGCTTGAGTGCATCGGTCAGCCTGTCACCAAGTTATCGGACACTCCATCGAAGAATATGTGCGAAGACCAAAAATATTTGGCTTATTTGCGTCAAGTGTTTGATATCGAGTCGCCAGAGTGCAGTTTGTCATGAACTACACCAAGGTGCTTGTCTTGTTTATGATGGCATGGGGCTTGAATCAAGTCGCGCCAGATGTGCTGACGCATTTGCACCGCTTGGATGGCGTGGAAGCGTCAATCGCGGTGTCCCTTTGGTGTATCGGTTTATTTTTGTTGTTTGGCTGGGCCTGCAGCAAAGCTGCTGAAGGCACTGTGCTGCCTAACTTCACCCTGCAATTGTTGGTGGGTATTGTGTTGCACGACGCACTGTCGCCGTTGTCTGTTCAGTTGACTTTGTCTGTTGTGGTGTGCACGGCATTGGCAGCCGTCATTCTCAAATCTGGCGGGGATGAGATTGAAAGAAAAGTATTTTTTCAAATTGCTTACCCCACTCTGATGTTGGCAGTGCTGGGTTATTTGGTGACGTTCTTCGTCATGTTTGGGTTGCTGATGTGGCTGGGTATGGATGGTCCGACAGCGGCTTTGTTGGCGGCCATCACAGGGTCCACAGATCCGGCCGCCTTGATTCCTACACTTAAACAGCTTAGCTTCAAGCAGCACTACCAACGTGTGGCACATGTGTCAGTTGCGGAAAGTGCCTTGAACGATGCAGTAGGGGCCATTTTTACTGCAGCGGTCTGCCTGATGGTCGCCGCTGGCGTTGATCTCAACAGCATGGCCAGTTTAGGCGCGGGTTTATTCAGTGGCTCGAATTTGATCAATTTGGGTGAGCAAATCTTGTTTGGTATGTTGGCAGGTATGGTGGGTTGGCTCGGCATGAACAGCTTTGAACGCTACAAGTCGGGGCAAGGCGACAGAGCTGAACATGAAAAACCCTATGACTTTGCCATTGTGTTGGCGCTTCCCTTGGTGACGTTTGTGCTCGCACAGGCCATACACGGCAACGGATTTCTAGCAGCCTTCGTCGCAGGTTTGTTAGCCAATTTCAACCATGGGTCGCATCAATTCCATGGTTTGTTGCATAGCATGGAGGTCAAAATTGAAAGCGTGGCCAAACCCACAATTTTCATGATGGTTGGCCCCTTTGTGACCCTAGATGCTTTGCTCGATACCCTGTGGCTTGGGCTTGGCGTGTCATTGCTGTTTATTTTTGTTGCCCGTCCGTTGGCGGTGTGGGTGGCATTGCTGCCCACAGCGATCTGCTGGCAAGAAAAAATGTTTTTGTGCGCAGTGCGCGAGACAGGGGTGATTCCTGTGGTTCTTGCGGTGATCACCGTGGCCCAATTTCCCAACATGACCACTCTCATGCCGCTGACGGCTTGGGTTGTAATTTGGACCCTGACCTTGTTGCCAGCCATGACGCCGTGGTGGGCTAGAAAACTTCAAATGCTTGAATAAGCCAGCCTGACATTGATTGAGAAAGAACTTATATGAAATCCAAAATCATCGTTGCACGTCCAATTTTTGACAGCGTATTGAAGCGCTTGTCGGAGCACTTTGAGGTGACTGATAACCAAGCCGATCATCCTTGGACCAAGGCAACTTGGACGGCAGCCTTGGCACAACACGTTGGCGCTTTCACGATGGGAACCGAACCCGTGGATGCTGAGGTCTTGGAGGCCTGTCCAGATCTCAAAATGTGCGCCAACATGGCGGTGGGCTTTAACAACTTTGACGTGCCTACCATGACTGCACGCGGCGTGTTGGCGTCGAACACGCCAGATGTCTTGACTGAGACCACGGCTGATTTCGGTTTTGCTTTGCTGATGGCCACTGCGCGACGTATGACTGAGAGCGAACACTATTTGCGCCGGGGCGAATGGAAGCAATGGCGCTATGACCTGTTTTCTGGTGCCGAAGTGCATGGCAGCACGATGGGTATTTTGGGGATGGGGCGCATTGGTCAAGCCATAGCCCGTCGTGGGGCGCATGGCTTTGGCATGAAGGTGATCTATCACAACCGTTCACGCCTTTCGCCTGAGTTGGAAGCACAATGCAAAGCCACTTATGTCAGCAAAGAAGAGTTGTTACGCACGGCTGATCACGTGATGTTGGTAGTACCTTATTCTGCTGCTTCGCACCACACCATTGGTGCAGCAGAATTGTCCCAGATGAAGCCTACAGCCACCTTGGTCAATATTGCGCGCGGGGGCATTGTGGACGATGCGGCCTTGGCGGTGGCTTTACGGGCGCGTCAAATTGCAGCGGCAGGTCTAGATGTTTTTGAAGGTGAGCCCAAAGTCCATCCTGATTTGTTGACAGTGCCCAATATTGTGCTGACGCCACACATTGCCAGCTCGTCCATTCAAACGCGCTTAGCGATGGCCAATTTGGCCGCTGATAATTTGATTTCGTTTTTCACGCAAGGCAAGGCGCTGACGCCGTTGAACTCGCTGTCATGAGTCTTGAGCTTGGGTTGGTGTTTGCGCTTGGCGTCTTGAACGCTACGTTGCTGCTTGTCATATTGCGCCGTTCAGGACAAATCAATTCTGATGCGCACACTGCGTTGTTGCTCAGTTTGCAGAATATGCAAGACAAGCTTGAACGCATGGAGCGTGAGTTGCGCCACGACATCAGCGAATCATCGCGTGGTGGGCGCCAAGAGCTGACCCAAAATTTGGCAACGTTTCAGCAAAGCCAAGTTCAGCAGTTGACCTTGATGCAAAAGTCCATTGGCGACACTTTGAACCAGCAATTGCAACAGTTGCAGCGCAGTAACGCAGAAAAGCTTGACGAAATGCGCCGCACGGTGGACGAGAAGTTGCAAACCACGCTGGAGAAGCGTTTGTCTGAGAGTTTCAAGCAAGTGGCCGAGCGCCTAGAGCAAGTGCACAAAGGGTTAGGACAAATGCAAAAGTTAGCCGATGGCGTGGGCAGTTTGCAGCGGGTGCTGACCAACGTCAAAACCCGCGGCATGTTCGGCGAGGTACAACTGGAGGCCTTGTTGGAGCAGGTGCTCACCGTGGAGCAATATGCCAAGCAGGTGGAGACCAAGCCTCGCAGTAACCAAAGGGTGGATTTTGCGATTCGCTTTCCTGGCAGAGGTGGCCAAGACGGGGAACCAGTGTGGTTGCCCATTGATGCCAAGTTTCCACGCGATGATTACGAGCGATTGCTGGATGCCCATGACCGTGCCGATGTCTTAGCGGCTGAGCTCGCTGCAAAGGCCTTGGAGGCGCGTATCTGATCCGAAGCCAAGAGCATTGCCGAGAGTTATCTGGCGCCACCGCATACCACCGATTTCGCGATATTGTTTTTACCTGTGGAAGGACTCTATGCGGAGGTGCTGCGTCGACCTGGCTTGATGGACAGCTTGCAGCGCGACTATCGTGTCACCCTGGCGGGTCCGACCACCTTGCTGGCTATGCTCAACAGCTTGCACATGGGGTTTCGCACCTTGGCTTTGGAGCAACAAGCTTCCGAGGTGTGGAAGGTCTTGGGCGCAGTTAAAACCGAGTTCGAACGCTATGGCGACTGGGTGGAAAAGGTGCGCGAGCAAGTGCAAAAAGCTGCTGACACCCTAGACCGCGCCGACACCCGCAGCAGGCAAATGCGACGCGCCTTGAAAAATGTTGAGGCTTTACCCGAAGGCGAAGCACAAGCGCTGCTGCCGATGCTTGACGAGCCCGAAGAAGCAGATGCCCCGTGAAGCGTGAACTCGCGAAGTTGATAGCTGGCCAGGTATGCCTGCACGCTTGCATGACTGGCATGCGGATGGCAGCGCCCTTGATGGCCTTGCGCAGCGGGCAAAGCCCGGTTGCGGTGGGGGTGCTGTTGGCCCTGTTTGCCTTGACCCAAGTTTTCTTGGCCTTGCCTGCTGGACGCTATGCAGATCTGCATGGTTTAAAGCGTCCGGTCATGTGGAGTGTTCTGACTTCTTTTGTTGGTGCAGGCATGGCTGCCGTCTGGCCAATTTTCCCGGTCCTGTGCGTGAGTGCACTATTAACTGGCGGTGCCACAGGTGCAGCGGTCATCGCCTTACAGCGTCATGTAGGGCGGGCAGCACAAGACCTCACACAACTCAAGCAAGCCTTCAGTTGGTTGGCAATTGGCCCTGCTATTTCCAATTTCATTGGTCCGTTTACTGCGGGTTTATTGATTGACCATGCAGGGTTTCAATGGGCTTATGGCGCCATGGCTGTTTTACCCCTGCTCACTTGGGTGTGGGTAAGAAAAACCCCCGAGTTGCCAAGTTATATCAAACCCGAAGGACATGAGAACAATAGTGCTTGGGACTTGTTGAATGCACCGATGTTTCGCCGACTGATGTTGGTGAACTGGTTTTTATCGGCATGTTGGGACGTGCATACCTTTGTGGTGCCCATCATCGGACATGAAAAAGGTTTAAGTGCGTCGGCCATAGGTTCGATATTGGGGGCCTTTGCCATTGCTGCAGCCTTGATTCGAATTGGCTTGCCATTTTTGGTGGCGCGTTTGCATGAGTGGCAGGTCCTTACAGGCGCGATGTTGGCCACCTCGGTATTCTTAGCGCTTTATCCTTTTATGAACTCAGCTCTGAGCATGGGATGCTGCTCTGTCTTGTTGGGTTTTTCGCTTGGATCCGTGCAACCCATGGTGATGAGTACCTTGCACCAAATCACGCCGGAGTCGCGACATGGGGAGGCCATTGGCTTGCGTTTGATGGGCATTAACGCATCGAGTGTGCTGATGCCGATTGTGTTTGGTGCTGCAGGTGCACTGGTGGGTATCGGTGGGGTATTTTGGTGCGTGTCAGCCGTTGTCGGACTAGGTTCGCGCAGCGCTTACTTGCTCAGAATCGGTAAAAATCACGAATGATGTGCCAAGCGTCATTTACGCTGTCTACGTATTTGAAAAGTTCTAAATCTTCGACTGAAATTGCACCTTCTTCTACCAACACATCTGGGTTGAATAAGCGCTTCCAGTAGTCTGTGCCAAACAACACAATAGGAACAGGTTTGGCTTTTTTGCACTGAATCAAGGTGAGGGTCTCAAACAGTTCATCCAACGTGCCAAAACCACCAGGAAAAGCTACCAAGGCTTTGGCGCGCATCATGAAATGCATTTTGCGCAGGGCAAAGTAATGAAACTTGAAACTTAAACCTGGCGTGATATATGGGTTGGGGGACTGTTCATGAGGCAAAGCGATATTGAGTCCGACGCTAATGCCACCCGCTTCATAGGCACCCCGGTTAGCGGCCTCCATGATGCCGGGGCCACCGCCAGTGCAAATAAACATCTTGTTGCCGTGGGTTTCTGACAATGTGTGACATGTGATGGTTTTACCAAGCTCACGTGCTTGTTCGTAGAAATGGGCGTTTCGAACCATCGTGTGTGCATGTGCAAGCGCTTCGGGGGCGCCTTCTTGTTGTGCCAGAGTTAATTGCTGGGCAGCAACTTCAGCGCTGCGAAAACGCGCACTGCCAAAAACCACCACGGTATGTTCAATGCCTTTTGCTTGTTGAGCCAAGTCTGGTTTGAGCATTTCGAGTTGGAAGCGGATACCTCGTGTTTCTCGCCGTAACAAAAATTCAGGAGATCGGAAGACACACGTCTGAACTCCAGTCACCGGCTATGATCTCGTATGCCGTC
>CAIMWY010000090.1 GCA_903845315.1 uncultured Burkholderiales bacterium | reverse complement strand
ACCTCCCAACACCACGGTGGGCAGCGATTCGACGAGAGCAGCCATTTTGGGAATCACGCCTAAGACGATCAAGATGAGGCCGCCTGCTACGCAGACAAAACGGCTCTTCACACCGGTGACGGCAACCAGCCCGACGTTTTGCGAAAAGCTGGTGTAGGGAAAGGTGTTGAAGATGCCACCAATCAAAGTGCCTAGGCCATCGGTAAGCAGACCACGCGTTAAGGCTGCGCGGTCCACATGCCGGTCGGTCATTTCGCCCAAGGCCAAGAACATGCCGGTGGATTCGATCATCACCACGATCATCACCAACGTCATGGTGAGGATGAGCACCGGGTCAAACACGGGCAGGCCAAATTGGAACGGCAACACCACGTCGAACCAAGCGGCTTTGCCCACCTTGTCGAAATTCATCAAGCCCATGGCCGTGGCCACGACCCCACCCACGATGATGCCAAGCAAGACCGAGATGTTGGCAATGAAGCCACGTGCGTACTTGGCGATCAACAAGATTGAAACGAGCACCAGTGCAGCAATGCCCACACCGGTGAGGTCGGCATATTTTGGGTTGGGCAGCTTGGCCACAAGCGCCAAATCTTTGGGCACGGCCGGCAAGATGGAGCCCGGCGCCGAGGCGGCTGCCGTAGCATCCGCCAACCATTTGGCATGCTCAGGGTTCACGATCGAAGGCGCTGTGGGGCCAAAGGGGTTGCCAAAAATCCAGTTGATGCCAATGCGCATCAAGCTGATGCCGATCACGGCAATGATGGTGCCTGTCACCACAGGCGGAAAAAACCGCAGCAGTCGGCTGACGATGGGTGCAATCAAGATAGAGATGACACCTGCGCCAATGATGGCGCCAAAGATCAGTTGTGCTCCTGCATCGCCAGGGTTTGCATTGGCCATCGACACCATCGGTGCCACGGCTGCAAAGGTCACGCCCATCATCACCGGCAGACGAATGCCAAACCACTGAGTTGCGCCCCAGGACTGAATCAGGGTGACTAGGCCGCAAACAAACAAGTCAGCCGAGATCAGCATCGCCACTTGCTCGGGGCTGAGCTTCAAGGCGCGGCCCACGATGAGGGGCACAGCCACGGCTCCAGCGTACATCACCAGCACATGTTGGAGACCTAGTGCTGCCAGTTTGCCGGTGGGCAAATGTTCATCGACGGGATGGATGGATTGGGTCATAAGAACTCCTAAAAGGTCGTTGTGACGCAAACTGTATACAGCTTTGCATGCAAAGAATCTAGCGGGAAACCCTTATCGAGGTTCCTTTTTTTTGGATTGGTCGTTGCTCCACAAAAGTCAAGTGCTAACTATTCTGGATATTTTTAGGGCTAAAAGTCATGAATGAACTTGAACTGCTCAAGCTTTATTGTCAGTTGAACCATCAACACATAGAACTTGATCAACTGAAACATCAATTCGCCAGTTATGACGAGCACGGTCAGTCAAAAACGCTTGGCGTAGGTGAAGTGTTGAAAGCATTACAAGATTTGGAGTTTGATGCGTGCTTAAAACACGGCAGTTCGCAATCGCTGCGAACGGCGTCATTGCCTGCGTTGATGACAACTCGAGATGGTGGCCTGATGTTGGTTGGAACAATGAATGCCAGTACGCCAGATGGTTCATGTGTGGTCCTGCAAAAAACAGGACAAAGCATGCCCAACCAAGTCACGCTACAAGAGTTTGACGAACTATTTGCAGGCGAATGGATAGAGGCAAAGCCACGGGTGAGGAGAACTTCTCAGGATGCCGGTACCGCTGCTGAGCAAGAGAATTTCGGTATTCCCTGGTTTTGGTTATCGTTGAAAAAATACAAATCCCTGATGGGCGAGGTGTTGATTGCTTCGCTCTTTATACAGATCATGGCTCTTATTACCCCCTTGATTTTTCAGGTGGTGATTGACAAAGTGCTGACCCATCGAACCTTGTCTACCTTAGACGTGATGGTGTTCGCTTTGCTGGGTGTGAGTATTTTTGAAGTGGCCTTGGGTGCTATGCGGCACTATTTGCTGAGCCACACTACCAACCGGGTGGATGTGGAGTTGGGCAGCAAATTGTTCAAACACCTTTTGCACTTGCCGTTGTCATATTTCGAAAGTCGACGCAGCGGCGATACGGTAGCGCGTGTACGTGAGTTAGATAACGCGCGCAACTTTCTCACAGGCCAAGCCTTGACGAGTTGGTTGGATGTGATGTTTGTGATGGTCTATTTAGCCGTGATGTTCTATTACAGCGTCACTCTGAGCATGGTGGTGATCGCGGCGTTACCCATTTTTTTGGGCGCCTCAGCGTTGATCACCCCTTTGTTGAGAAAAAAACTGGAGGATAAATTTTCTTTAGGTGCCGATAACCACGCTTACTTGCTAGAAACGGTGACCTCGATGGAAACACTCAAGAGCCTCTCGGTTGAGCCGCAATGGCAGCGTGAGTGGGATCACCGACTGTCCAGCTATGTAGAAACTTCTTTTGAAGGGGGGCGCTTGGGGAATGTGACCCAACAGTTCATCAGTTTGACGAGCAAACTGTTAACCGTGGCACTCTTGTGGCTTGGTGCGCGGTTTGTGATTGAGGGTGATTTGACTGTCGGCGGTTTGATTGCATTCAACATGCTCAGTGGCAGAGTGAACGCACCAATTTTGAAATTGTCTTCTTTGTGGCAGGACTTCACGCAAATGAAGGTCAGCATCAAGCGGCTGGGGGACATCATGAACGCACCCACTGAACCCACATTCCAAGCCAATCGGTCTTCGCCGCCAGCTGTCCAGGGGCGAGTCACGTTTGACCATGTGGGGTTTCGCTACAACGCTAAAGCGCCTGAAGTTTTGAGTGACTTAAGTTTTGATGTTCAAGCGGGTGAGGTGATTGGTGTTGTGGGTGTTTCTAGTGCAGGCAAGACGACCTTGATGCGATTGATCCAGCGTTTGTACACACCTGAACGCGGACGTATTTTGATCGATGGAATCGATTTGAATTTGGTGGATGCCTCATGGCTGCGACGCCAAATGGGTGTGGTGGGACAAGACACACTGTTGTTTAACCGAAGTGTCCGAGACAACATTGCATTGGCTGATGCAAGCCTAGGTCCCGACTTGATCACGAATGCCGCAGAGTTGGCAGGTGCGCATGAATTTATTTTGCAGTTGCCACAAGGTTATGACACTGTGATCGGGGAGCGAGGCAGCAAACTCAGCGGCGGGCAACGCGCGCGCATTGCCATTGCGCGAGCTTTGGCAAGAAATCCGAAGCTGTTGTTGTTAGACGAAGCCACGGCCTCGTTGGACTACGAAAGCGAGCGTTTGATTCACGACAACATGGCGGTGATTGCCCATGGACGCACGGTGTTCATTGTTGCGCATCGATTATCTACTTTGCGTTTGGCAGACCGAATTTTGGTATTGGATCAAGGACGTTTGATTGAAATCGGTCACCACAGTAGTTTGATGAAACAAGAAGGGCGCTACGCGTCCTTGTACAAAGCGCATCAAGTGTTAGAGCTTGGAGGAGTTGCCGCTTGACTAAAAACGCTGTCATTCAAAAGCTGAGCAACCCTTTCACGACCACTGCATTGGCGATGCAGTTGCAATCTCCGCCTTATTTATTGCGCATGGCGTCATTGAGCATCTGCGCCATGGTGGCAGTGAGTCTGATATTTGCCAGTTATTCAAGCATGGACATTGTGGTTTCTGCGCAAGGGAGGGTCATTCCGTCTGGCAAGAGCAAAGTGGTGCAACCCTTGGAGTCTGGCTTGGTTCATGCCGTGTTTGTGCGTGATGGCCAGTCGGTTCGTGCAGGCGATGTTTTGGTGGAACTAGACCCAATCCAAACAGGCGCAGACCGCGAGCGCGTACAGCGTGAATATTGGGAGGCTCAAGCCGATGTCTTGCGCTGCAAAGCACAGCTGGAGGGGCTGGTCCGGTTTGGTGCGCCTCGAGACATCCCTTCGGAAATTTTGACAACTCAATGGTCCATGTTGGAGGGGCGCTTGTCAGAGCAACGTGCCAAATTGGCTGCGCTGGATGCAGACTTGGTCAAGCGTCGCTCAGATGCTGATGCGATTCAAAGCAATATCGCGCAACTGCACAACAGTTTGCCCTTGATTCAGCAGAAGTTCCAAATGCGTGAGGATTTATACAAGACAGGTCACATTGCGCAGACCAGTGTGATTGATGCCAAGATTGAGTTGATCAACGCAGAGAAAGATTTGGCAGTCCAAACGAATCGCTTGAACGAATCACAGGCCAATCACCAAGCCGCCATTGAGCAACGGTCACAAGCCGTGGCTGAATTTAAATCGAGGACCAGCACAGAGTTGGTCGAAGCCATGAAAAAACGTGACGTGGCTCAGCAAGAGTTCATCAAAACCAATCAGCGTCACGCACAACAAACCCTGCGTGCACCAATTGATGGTGTGGTTCAGCAATTGGCAGTCTCCACGTTGGGGGGGGTGGTGACTGCGGCGCAGCCTTTGCTGACTCTCGTACCTGACAACTCCCCGCTAGAGTTAGAAGCGCAAGTGATGAATCGCGACATTGGGCATTTGCGAGTCGGTCAACGCGTGATCAACAAGGTGGAGACCTACGACTTCACCCGCTATGGCTACATCGATGGAGAAGTCTTGTGGGTAGGGACGGATGCGATGCAAGACCCTAAGTTGGGTTTGGTCTATCCAGTGCGAATTAAGCTCGCTCAAATACAAACGCCAAATGCTGTGAATGGCCGAAAGGGACTGGTGACCGCAGGCATGAATGTGACCGCTGATATTCGCACCGATGAGCGTCGCATGATTGAGTATTTATTGTCCCCCATGCTGCGCTACAAACAGGAGGCTCTTCGTGAAAGATAAGTTATTCACTCTGTTTTTGAGCAGCAATTTGCTTGGGCTGTCCGTTTTGGGTCATGCCCAGTCTTTGATGGATGTGTACCAAAAAGCGAGAATTCAAGACAATCAATTTGTCGCTGCGCGCAGCGCGTTAGAGGCCGCACTTGAAAAGACACCTCAAGCGCGCGCAGGCTTGTTGCCTGTTGTCAATCTGGCGGCGAACAAAACCCTCCAAATTGGGGAGGGTGCATTTTCTGGCGATGGTTACTCGGGCGTTTCATCTGTCTCGCGTGAGATTCGGGCATGGAACTGGACGGCTCAACTTATACAACCTATTTTTCGCTTAAACAGTTGGGCAACGTACGCCCAAGCTGATGCACAAGTGGGGCAGGCGAAAGAGCAATTTGCATTGGCTGAGCAAGAGCTTATTGTTCGTACAGCGCAGGTTTACTTTGACGTTCAAATGGCCATGCAAAGTGTTCAGGTGGCCGAGGCACAACTGGATGCAATGCAAGAGCAACTCACTTTGGCGCAACGTACCTTTGAAGTAGGGATGGGCACAATCACCGATGTTCATGAAGCCAAAGCCAAGCAAGCATTGAATGTGGCGCAACATGTTTCGGCATTGAATGAGCTGATCGCCAAGCAAGCTGAATTAGAAAAACTTGTGGGGGAATACATTCCGCTACCTGCCACACAGCTGGTTAAGAGTCTGCCTGCACTCGATCCGACGCATGTCAACGATTGGTTGATATTGGCAATGAATCAAAGTCCACAGATTCGCATTCAGCAAGCGGCATTGATCGTCGCCCAAAAAGAAGTCACCAAAAGCATGGCAGCGCATTCGCCTACTTTGGACGTGGTTGCCAATCGGGCGACCATCTACAGCTCAGGCTCTTTGAGCACACCCGCTGACTTATCAAGCCGCGTGAATTCACACCAGACAGGCTTGCAACTCAGCATTCCATTGTTTGCTGGTGGCGCAACCCAATCAAAGGTTCGAGAGGCCGTCGCGCTAGAGCAGAAAGCCAAAGAAGAGCTGACAGGTGCGCAACGCAATGCAAGTAGCCAGGTCAGACAAACATTTGCTGGCGTTATGAACGGGCAAGCGCAAGTGAATGCTTTAGAGGCCGCTGTTGAAGCCAGCAAAAACTCTGTGGAGTCCAATAAAATTGGTTTCAAGATTGGAACCCGCATCAACCCCGACGTGCTCAACGCAGAGCAGCAGCTCTACAGCACTTTGCGAGATTTGAATAAGGCACGCATAGATGCCGTGATGCAGAGCCTGAAGCTCAAAGCGACCACGGGCTCGTTGAGTGCAGAAGATTTGCTGCTGCTTGATCGAACAATGATGCCAAGTGGAGCGGCGACGCAGTTGGCTGCCTCAAACAGGTCAGATCATTGACTCAGTCGTTCTTCTGATCGTTGGTCAAGCTCAAGAAGTCACCGCCCGCACCCAAAGACAGCAATCCTGATTGGGCATAAATGCCCAGCTTGGCGCGGGTATCCACGATGTCGAGATTGCGCATGGTCAATTGACCAATTCGGTCGAGTGGGGTGAAGGCACCTTCGACCTTTTCCATGCTCAAGCGCTCGGGCTTGTAGGTGAGGTTGGGGCTTTCGGTGTTGAGCAGGCTGTAGTCGTTGCCACGGCGCAGTTCAAGGGTGACTTCACCTGTCACGGCACGTGCCACCCAACGCTGCGCGGTTTCACGCAGCATGATGGCTTGTGGGTCAAACCAACGGCCTTGGTACAACAAACGGCCCAGGCGCAAACCGTTGATTCGGTATTGCTCGATGGTGTCTTCGTTGTGGATGCCGGTCACCAAGCGTTCGTAGGCGATGTGCAGCAGGGCCATGCCGGGAGCTTCGTAAATGCCACGGCTCTTGGCTTCGATGATGCGGTTTTCAATTTGGTCGCTCATACCCAAACCATGACGACCACCAATTTCGTTGGCTTTCAAAAACAGGTCGACGGGCGACTCAAAGGTCTGGCCATTGAGGGACACGGGTTGGCCTTCTTCAAAACGAACGCTCACCTGCTCGGCTTTGACGTTGCAGTCTTCGCGCCAAAAGGGCACGCCCAGTATGGGGTTGACGATTTTTATGCCGCTGTTGAGATGCTCTAAGTCTTTGGCTTCGTGGGTGGCACCGAGCATGT
>CAIMWY010000089.1 GCA_903845315.1 uncultured Burkholderiales bacterium | reverse complement strand
GTCTCGCACGCAACCCTGCAAATGCCAGAGGCTTCATGGGGTGGTTTTCCGGGGGCTGGGGCGCCTGTCCGTTTGCCTAATCTCGTTGGCAAGGCGCGTGCACTAGAACTGATTTGTACAGCCAGAGAGATTGACAGTGCGGAGATGAATCAACTCGGACTGATCCAAGGCCTCTACCCCCAAGCGTCGTTCAGAGACGAAGTCGCCAAGATTGCCCAAACCATCGCCAACAACGGCCCTTTGGCCACGCGAGGTGCCAAGCGAATCATGGCGACTCGGCAAGAGCCCGGGTCCCGCGCTGCACGCGAACTGTCAGATGCCCTGCGCCATGCCTTGGAGTGGAGTCAGGACGTCGACGAGGGAATGGCTGCCCATAAGGCCAACCGAAAACCAAATTTTGTGGGACGCTAGTTATTGCGACACGTTGAGCTTGGCGTCCTTGATCACCTTGCCCCACTTGTCGTGTTCAGCACGGATCAAAGCACCAAATTCATCGGGTGTACTACTTGAAAGCTCAACCGCTTGATCGGCGAGCTTTTTGACAAGCTCGGGGTCCTTCAAGACTTTAGAGAGCTCAGCATTCAGGCGAGCCACCACGGCAGACGGTGTTCCTGCTGGTGCAAGCAAGCCCATCCAAGCCCCTGAGTCAAGTTGTGGGTAACCGGCCTCTGCCATGGTCGGCACACTTGCAAGAGCCGAAGAACGGCGCTTTCCGCTGACAGCCAGTGGCTTGATTTTTCCACTTTGCACCAGCGGCACACCCGCACCTGCTGCAAAGACGATCAACTGAACTTGCTCACCCATCAAAGCCGACAGTGCAGGAGCTCCGCCCTTAAAGGGAATGTGCAGCATGTCGATATTGGCAAGCAGCTTTAACTGTTCGGCTGCAAGGTGGCCAGAGCTACCTGCACCGACAGATGCATAAGAGATGGTTCCTGGTTTACTCTTGGCCACCTGGATAAAGCTCTGCATGTCATTGGCTGGAAATGACATATTGGTTGCCAATAGCAAAGGAATACTGCCTATGAATGAAATAGGCGCAAGGTCTTTGAACGTGTCATAACGCAAATCAGATTTGTAGATGTGCGGATTGACAGCATGCGAATCAAACGCCACCAGAAGCGTGTGACCATCGGGTGTCGACTTAGCTACAAAGTCGGCGGCAATGGTGCCCCCAGCGCCGCTGCGGTTTTCAATCAATACAGGCTGACCCAGTAATTCAGAGAGTTTGGGTCCGATTTGACGCGCTGTGACATCTACAACACCCCCGGGTGCAAAAGGCACCACCATTCGGATGGGCTTGTTTGGGAAGGCTTGCGCAGCAACACCCGTGGAAAACGCAATCGCAAGCAATGCACACAACCAACGACATGACCTTGGACTGATAAAGGATTGATTCAAAACGAACTCCATTAACTTAGCAATTGAACAACAACTGCAGATATTCCTCCCGAGCGGGCACAGGGCGGATCATGGCTTACCCTTAATACAAACAGTTGAGGCTTTCCTGCAACATGTCTGATGCCTTGCGGACAGTTAAATATTGCTTTCATCTGTATCCTGATGAATTAAAGGTCAAGTTTTTAAAAGACGCTTACTTCTTCTGTGTGTCGCTTGAATCAACTGACACATCTCGAAGATAACTTTTTTGAAAAGGAATGCAATGAAAAACAAGGCTTATCCGTTTTTTTTGTTCCTTGCTTCTCTTTGGAGCATTGGACTAAGCAGCACTGCATGGGCCAATGAAATATTTCCAGCGCGTCCCATCAGAATCATTGTTCCATTTGCTCCGGGCGGTTCTAACGATGTGGTGATGCGTTTGTTGGCTCCTGCACTCAGTCAGCAGTTGGGTCAGTCAATCGTTATCGAAAACAAGCCGGGTGGTGGCGCAACGATTGGTATGAACCTGGTTGCTAAAGCCAATCCGGATGGATACACACTCGGTGTGAGCAACACAGCGTTTGGTGCTAATCCTTATGTGATGTCAAAAATGCCTTTTGACTCGAAACGTGACTTTTCGCCCATTACCTTGGTTGGTAAAGTTCCTCTGGTGGTGGTTGTGCATCCTAAATTCCCAGTCCGATCAATCCAAGAATTGATTGCCTACGCCAAAGAAAAGCCACAAACCATCAACTACGGTTCGGCGGGAAATGCCAGCACCCCCCATTTAGCGGGCGAGTTATTTGGGCATGTCACCGGTACAAAGATGATGCACATTCCATTCAAAAGCGGCGGCGAGTCAATTGCCGCACTGTTAGGCGGGGTGACCCATTTGCAGTTTGCTGCAGTTCCGTCTGCAGTACAGCAAGTGCAAACCGGACGTTTAATTCCCCTGGCCGTTACCACCATCAAAAGAGATCCAAGTTTGCCAGATGTGCCCACTTTGGCAGAAGCCGGATTAGCTGGGTTGGAAATTGCAGACTGGATAGGCATTGTGGCGCCTGCTGGCACACCTGCAGCGGTGATACAGCAACTTAATCAGGCTTTTGTGCAAGTCCTTAAAACACCACAAATTCGTGAATCCTTGAGCAAGGCAGGCGCACAGGTCATTGCAAGTTCACCGCAGGAACTAACAGACCATACGAATCAGGAGTTCGATCGTTGGCAGACACTTGTGAAAGCCGCCAACATCAAATTAGATTAAGGAGTAATTGAATGATTCACCGCTTAGGAATGCTGATTCCGTCAGCCAATATCGCCACAGAAATCGATATGAACCGGGTTTTGCCCAAGAACTATCAAGTTCATTTTGCCCGCTTGAAAGTGGGTTCAGTGGATGAAAAAGGTTGGCGTGAGCACGATGCCGATGTGAATTATCAAACTGAGTTGCTATCAGGCATTCAGCCTTCGGCAATTGTGGTGCTTCAAACTGCAGCTAGTTTTTACGGTGAACTTAATTACGAGCAAGAGCTCGTCAAACGGATCGAACGTATATCCGGCGTTCCGGCATACACCACGGCGTATGCATTGGGTCGTGCAGTCAAGGCATTGAATGCAAAAAAGGTAACCCTTTTATCGCCCTACAACAATGATTTGCTGATGCGCGGCAAAGGATATTTCGAACGCATTCATGGACTTGATATCGTAGGTGCAGATTCCTTCAATATGACCGACCCTGATGCCATCAACAAGTTGACGCCTGATCCTGCTAGAAAAACCTTGGAAGCCCACGCCAAGCTCAAACCTGACGTGATGGTGATTGCAGGTGGCGCCTATCGCATCATTGACTGTATTTCGCAATGGGAAGCCGAATACGGTATTCCCATCCTGACCACCAATCAAGCGGCCGCTTGGGCGTGCGTGCAAGCAGTCAAGGGCAATGAAAAAATCAAAGGATATGGCTCGTTGTTGGAGCACATGCCAACCATGACCTGAGGGTGATGGGGCGCTATTGCCAGTCTCAAATTTTCAAAAAAATGTTTATGCATACTTTTACTCAATCGCGGTTCAGCCTTGTGTTCGCGGCTTGGATCTCTCTGACTGGTCTGACGCATGCTCAAACTGTCTATCCCAGCAAACCTATCACGATGGTGGTTCCCACCGCAGCGGGTGGAACCACCGATTTGTCGGCCCGTATGCTGGCTCAAGCCTTGGCTACAGTGGTCGGGCAATCGATCGTGGTGGACAACAAAGGTGGTGGCAACGGCAACATTGCGGCCAACATGGTCAAACGTGCGCCTGCCGATGGTCACACCTTGTTGATGCAGTACTCCGGTTACCACGTCATTTCCCCGCATGTGACGCGACAAAAGCAGTGGGAGTTGTCTGATTTTCAGGCCGTTGCCAATGTCATATCAGCGCCTCAAATCATTGTGGTGCGTGCTGACTTGCCCGTCAAAACTTTGGATGAGTTGATCGCCTACGCCAAAGCCAATCCTGGCAAATTGAACTACGCGTCTTCAGGCAATGGCTCGCTTCAGCACGTCACCGGTGCCATGCTGGAGCAAGTGGAGTTAGGATGTTTGGCCCCACTTCTAAACTGTCGTTTTCTCCATCGCCGTCTGTGTCTGG
>CAIMWY010000088.1 GCA_903845315.1 uncultured Burkholderiales bacterium | reverse complement strand
GCAAAAGCTTCGTTGACTTCCCACAGGTCCACATCGGCCACCGACCAACCGGCTTTGGCCAAGGCTTTTTGGGTGGCGCCCACCGGTGCGGTGGCAAACCACTCGGGCTCTTGCGCGTGGGTGGCATGGCTGACGATGCGTGCCAGCGGCGTGCAGCCCAGTTTTTTGGCCGTGCTCTCGCGCATCAGCACCATGGCCGCCGCGCCGTCGTTGATGGACGAGCTAGAAGCCGCGGTGATGGTGCCGTCTTTTTTGAAGGCCGGCTTGAGGCTGGAAATTTTGTCGAGCTTGACTTTGCCGGGGCCCTCGTCGATCGTAATCACGGTCTCGCCCGCGCGTCCCTTGACGGTGACGGGTGCAATTTCGGTGGCAAACGCACCGGATGCCGTGGCGGCCTTGGCGCGCTCCACACTGGCGGTGGCAAAGGCGTCTTGCTGGGCTCGGGTGAAGCTGTATTTGGCGGCGCAGTCTTCGCCAAAAGTGCCCATGCTGCGGCCGGGCTCATAGGCGTCTTCCAGACCGTCGAGCATCATGTGGTCAAAGATGCGGTCGTGGCCAATGCGGTAACCCCCGCGTGCTTTGGGCAGTAGGTAAGGCGCATTGGTCATGCTCTCCATGCCTCCGGCCACCAACACCTCGTGCGAACCCGCCACCAACATGTCGTGCGCAAACATGGCTGCACGCATGCCCGAGCCGCACATCTTGGACAGCGTGACCGCACCCGCGCTTTTGGGCAAACCACCTTTGAAAGCCGCTTGGCGTGCCGGAGCTTGGCCTTGGCCCGCCATTAAACAGTTGCCAAACAGCACCTCGGTCACCAACTCGGGGTTGATGCCCGCACGCGCCACCGCAGCGGCAATGGCGACACCGCCTAAGTCGTGCGCGGCCAGCGACGCGAAGTCGCTTTGAAAACTGCCCATAGGGGTGCGCGCTGCACCGACGATGACGATGGGATCTGACATAAAGAAGTCTCCTGAAAGTTCAAAAAGGTCTTGCGCCTCAGCGTGGGTTACCCCCCACCCCACCCCGTGGGTAGCGCTTGAAGGCATTGCGAAACACGTTCACCACTTCGTCTGCGCCGGTCATGCTCACGCCCAAGTCTTTGACCAGGCCGTCGTCCAAGCCGTAAATCCAACCGTGCACAGTGACTTTTTGGCCACGGCTCCAGGCGTCTTGCATGACGTTAGAGAGCGCCACATTGCCCACTTGCTCAATCACGTTCATCTCGCACATGACGCGCTCCAACTCGTCTTGCGGCAGGTGGTTCAGGCGCTGGCGATGGCGCAAGCGCACGTCTTGCACATGGCGCAGCCAGTTGTCGGCCAACCCCACCCGGGTGCCGCGGGTGGCCGCCAGCACACCGCCGCAGCCATAGTGGCCCACCACCATGATGTGCTCGACCTTGAGCGCGTCCACCGCGTACTGAATGACCGACAAAGCGTTCAAGTCGGAGTGCACCACCACGTTGGCCACGTTGCGGTGCACAAACACCTCGCCGGGGTCCAAGCCCGTGATTTGGTTGGCGGGCACGCGGCTGTCGGAGCAGCCGATCCACAAGTACTTGGGGTGTTGCTGGTTGGCCAGGCGACTGAAGTACGCCGGGTTCTCCTGCTGCATGCGCGCAGCCCAAGCTCGGTTGTTGTCAAACAGGTGTTGAAGTGAATGGGTCATGCGTTCATTGTGCCCAGCAGGCAATGTCCTTAGCAGGTCTCGGCAAACAATTCGCGGCCAATCAGCATGCGGCGAATTTCGCTGGTGCCAGCGCCAATTTCATACAGCTTGGCGTCGCGCCACAAGCGGCCCAAGGGGTAGTCGTTGATGTAGCCGTTGCCACCAAAAATTTGCACGCCCTCGCCCGCCATCCAGGTGGCTTTTTCGGCGCACCACAAAATGACCGAAGCACAGTCTTTGCGCACTTGACGCACGTGGTCAGTGCCCAACAGGTCGAGGTTTTTGGCGACGGTGTAGGCAAACGAGCGGCCGGCTTGCAGCACGGTGTACATGTCGGCCACTTTGCCTTGAATGAGCTGAAACTCGCCAATGCTTTGGCCAAACTGCTTGCGGTCGTGGATGTAGGGAAT
>CAIMWY010000087.1 GCA_903845315.1 uncultured Burkholderiales bacterium | reverse complement strand
GACCTGAATCTCGTGGGTATTCCGGAGCAACGTGACCAGTGATTCCGGTCGAACGTGACCGATGATTCCGGGATCGTGACCAGCCATTCCGGTCATCGTGACCGGCACGCCGGTCTACAACATCGGCACGGTGTTGCGCATGTATTTCATATTTCGGCCGGGTTAGTCTATTTATTTCGAAAAGCAAATTCGCACAAAAACGCTCAAATCACTTCAGAAACAGGTGGGGTGCGGGACGTAAATAGTCAGGCTAGGGCGCATGGATACTGGGGTGGCGCAACACTATGAATCCTATGGCGAGTTCATCCTGATTTAGGACAATCCGCCCGTCTTTGCCGCTGCCAGGGTCAATTCAGATCTGTGCTCAGGGGCGGCAATAGCGATCATTCGTTCCATGCGAGCACGCAAGGTCAAACCGCGCAAATCTGCAACGCCATGCTCGGTGACAAATACGCCTGCATCGCTGCGCGAGGTGGTCACCGGCCCAGACAGTTTGGCCACGATCCGGCTCTGAGCACCTGCGGTAGATGCCAAAGCGACAATGGGAATGCCGCCATGACTGCGTTGGGCTGCTCTCAAAAAATCAGGCGCCCCACCCACTGCGCCCAAATACTGTCCTGCGGCCACTTCTGCATTGACCTGGCCTGTCAGATCGACTTCGATGGCTGAGTTGATCGCCACAAACCGATCCAATTGACGCAGCACCTCTGGGTTGTGCGTGTAACGTGTCCCCCTGAGTTGAATGTTTGGATTTTCGTGAGCCCAACGAAACAGGCGTTGACTGCCCATCAATAGGCCCGTCACACTGACACCTGGGTCAATCGATTTGCGTACATTGGTCAGCGCACCAGATTCATGCAAGGCCACCACGCCATCGCCTACGATGCCGGAGTGCAAGCCCAGGTGACGTCGGTCTATGAGCAGTGGCAGCACAGCGTCCGCAACACCACCCACCCCAATTTGCAAGGTTGCACCATCTTCAATCAAAGAGGCCACGCGGCGCGCAATCTCTTGTTCGATAGAGCTTGGCGCCTTGGTCGGCATGATTTCTATCGGATCAAACTGCGCGGACACACACACATCGATATCGTCCACATGTAGGGTGCGTTCGCCAAAAGTTCGGGGCACCTTGGGATTGACTTCGGCAATCACCACACGGGCCTGCGCCAAAGCTGCAATCAATAAATCATTGGAAATACCCAAGCTGTGGTGACCGTTTGCGTCTGGGGGCGAGACCTGGACCAAGACCACGTCCACCTTGAGCATGCCGGTTTGGAGGGCATCGGGCAATTGAGAATAGGGGCACGCAAATATGTCAAGCACGCCCGCTTGTGCGAGCAGACGGTTTCCCCCGCCACCTGTGTAGCTCACAAAATCGAATGTGTCTGCGTATTCAGGCTTGAGTGTTTTGCCCGTGTCGATGCCAAACACCAAACGCAATCGCCCCAAACGATGACGCTGGGCAACCAAGGCCCGAGTCAAAGTGATTGGCTCTGAGCTTGCTTGGCCCCAAAAAACAGTGTCGCCAGGGCGCAAAAACAGGCTCAAGTCAGGCAGATTCGCAGCAACTTGAGTGTCACTTGGCATGGGCGGCTGATTCAACAATGCCTTGATCCATCAAGTGGCCAAATTGCGCACTCGACAGCCCCAGCAACTCCAGCATCACCTCTTCGGTGTGTTGCCCCAACAGGGGTGCAGGTCTTGGCGAGGCTCTTTTGAAACCAGAAAAAGACAAGGGGGAGCCAGGCGTCAAATACTCGCCCACACCCGGCTGCTCGACCTGAGAAAACATTGGGTTTTCTGTCGAACACGCCGAATCCTGCGAAACAAGTTGCGACACCGTTTGGTAAATGCTCCAACACACGCCATGGGCTTTGAAAGCGGTTGCAATCACCGACAACTCACGCTGCGAAAACCAAGCACCCAGCAAATCAGCGATCGCCTCTCTGGCCATGAATCGATCACCCTCACGGCTGAAGTTGAGCTGTTGGCGTTGCGCCAATTGCCGCATCTCATCTTGCAAACCCGTGGCTTGGCAGAGCCCTTGCCACTGTTTGGGCGTTAGACCAACCACCATGATGCGGACACCGTCTTGTGTCATAAAGTCACGACCGAAAGCACCGTAGAGGTCGTTGCCTATGCGCTCACGCAGTTGCCCGAGCTGCGCTTGCGCAATGAATCCCAAATGCCCCATCACGGCCAAGGCTGCATCTTCTAAGGCCAAGTGCACATGCTGACCTTGGCCTGTTCGACTTCGGTGTCGCTCTGCGGCGAGCAAGGCAGCCACAGCCATGTTGCCGGTGATCAAATCCCATGCAGGCAATACATGGTTGACCACCTGCACTATATCGGCAGGCCCTGTTAAAAAAGGCAATCCCATGCGCGGATTGATGGTGTAGTCCACCGCAGAACCACCCTGTCTGTCGCCCGTGATGGTCAGCTGAATCAGGTCGTGGCGGCGCTGTGTCAAAGACTCATAGGCCAGAAAACCACGCGCCGGAAAGTTGGTCAGCAACAGGCCCGCATCCTTGCCTGGGGCACATATCAAGGCCATGGCCAGTTCCCGTCCTTCAGGACGGGACAAGTCAATCACCACTGATCTTTTGGATTTGTTCAATCCACACCAAAACAAACTGGTGTTGTCAGAGGTCACAGGCCAGCGTCGGATGTCAAGACCACCACCGGGAGGGTCAATGCGAATAACATCGGCACCCAACTGCCCCAGCGTCATTCCACCAAGGGGCGCAGCCACAAAAGCAGACGCCTCCACCACACGCAATCCATCCAATATGGCGCCCGTTGCAGCAGCCTGCTCAAGCACGGACGGGCCTCAATTGCTGCTCCAACAAACTGCGGGCGACCACTTTCAAAGCCAAGGTTTCTTCTGCACCTTCAAAAATCGACAAAACCCGCGCATCTACAAAAAAACGACTCACGGGCATTTCTTCGGCATAGCCCATGCCCCCGTGTATTTGCAAGGCCTCTCGCGTGACCACCTCGGCGCTTCTACAGGCAAATAACTTGACCAAGCTCGCCTCCATGCGACCGCCCCCAGCTTCAAGCATGCGGCCTACTGCGTACGTCAACTGCCTGCATCCCGCAAGTTTGGCTGCCATACGGGCAATCTTGGCTTGGGTTAACGGAAAACTGGCCAAAGGCGCACCAAAAACGCGACGATCTTGGGCATAACGCACAGCCGCCTTCAAGGCAGCGCACATCACACCCGAAGCCCGGGCTGAAGTCTGCATTCGGCCGCCCACCATGCCCGACATCGTGAAGTAAAAACCTTGGCCCAAACCTGCTTCGCCACCGATGACGCAATCATCGGGGACAAAAAAATCTTCAAACTTCAAATCAAAAGAATGCATGCCCCGATACCCAATGGTAGGTATGGCGCGTCCCGTCAGTCGTCCGCCTAGCGGTTGAGTGCAGAAAAATTCATGGCCTTCGTCACTCGGTTTTTCCACCAACATCAAACTCAGCCCTTTATGCCCGATCGATTTGTCTGGATCTGTTCGAGCAACCACCATCAGCAAGCCGGCTTTGCCTGCAAACGTACACCAGGTTTTGGCGCCATTGAGTAACCAGCCACCTGACGTGCGCGAGGCACGCAGCATCAAGCTGGCCACATCCGACCCAAAATCCGGCTCCGTGATGGCAATGGCACACAAAGGCTCGCCCTGAGCCAGCTTGGGCAGCCAGTGGCCCTTTTGTTGCTGAGTGCCACCGGCCAACAAGGCGCGCGCCAAAATTTCAGGCCGAGTGATCAAACTGCCCGCCGCCGCCAACGAAGCCTCAGACAAAGCCTCAGTGACCGCAATCATCATCAAAGCGTTCTCGCTGCCAGACGGGGCACTGCCGCCATAAGCTTCAGGGATGGACAGGCCAAACACGCCCATCTCACGCAAAGGCTGCAAGATTGCTTCTGGCACAGTCAAGTTTTGACGGTGAATTTGTTCTGCCAATGGCGCCACCACCTCGCTGGCAAAGCGTTTGAATGCAGCTTGTGCCATGGCCGTATCCCCGTCAAGAGCCACCGCATCCACATCTCCGTGGGCATCGAGCACCGCTCGCCCCACATCCGACAAGGCTTGACTGCTGGTGCAGTTTCTCCGCATCACAAGCCACTCAGCTTGGCTAGCCAACCCATGCAAAGGCGATAGATCTAGGTTGGCTTCGACATAAATCGACTCCAAACGTGACAAGATGGCCGTCATGACATCTGTCACAAACAAGCTCGCCAAAGCCCTATCCAAGGCATTGGATGGATCCGTATGACGCAAATACGCATCGGCGGCCAGCAACTCGGCGCCAGCCCACGCGATTTCATAGCAAACCACTTGCTGTT
>CAIMWY010000086.1 GCA_903845315.1 uncultured Burkholderiales bacterium | reverse complement strand
GTCTTGCGGCAAGCGAAATAGGCGGGGAGCGGGGTTTCCAGGTCGTGGCTGCGTGGTTGCTTGAACTCAAAGGCTTGCAAATCATTGGCGGCTTGTTGCTGCTGTGGATTGGCGCCCAACTGCTCAGCGAGCAAGACGAAGATGAGGGCGAGTCCAAAGAGTACGGCACCCTCATGGCCGCAGTGCGCACCATCTTGATCGCCGACTTGGTGATGAGCTTGGACAATGTGATTGCCGTGGCCGCTGCTGCCAAGGGCTCGATGACTTTGTTGATCTTGGGTTTGGCCATCAGCATCCCGATGGTGATTTTTGGCAGCACCTTGATGATCAAGATGATGGAGCGCTTCCCCGTTATCGTGGTGTTTGGCGCTTGCTTGATCGGTTGGGTTGGCGGCGAGACCATCGTCAGCGATGTGTTGTTGCGCGACACCTTGCAAGCCGCGCCGTGGTTGCACTATGCGGGCGCAGTGGTCGGGGCGCTGGCGGTGTATTTGATCGGCAAGCACTTGCAGAAAAAGTCTTCTGCTTCCGATGAGGACGCCAAACCCGAATAAAGTGGGCGCCGAACGGCGCTTGCCTTTTTGATCAGCCTGCCTAGAATCGTTGGCACAACAAAACGATATCAGGGAGGCCGCATGGAACCAGTCCAAGCCCAAAAGGGCTTTACTTTGATCGAGCTGATGGTGGTCATTGCCATCATTGGCATCTTGGCCGCGTTTGCGCTGCCCGCTTACCTTGACTACGCAGTGCGTGCACGCGTCGGCGAAGGACTGTCACTGGCGGCAGCGGCCAAAAACAGCGTGGTCGAGCACCTCAACAGTGGCAACCCCAATGCCAGTGCCACGGGTTACGCCAGCGGCTACAGCGCGCCGGCCGCCACAGCCAACGTGGCCAGCCTGGCGGTTGACGCCAAGACGGGGGTGATCAGCGTCAAAACCACTGCGGCAGCGGGCAACGGGTATTTTCACTTGGTGCCCTACTTGGGCACATGGGCCGCGCCCACGGCATTGCCCGATGGCACCACAGCATTTGCGCCGCCGAGCCAAGGCGTGGTGGCTTGGCGTTGTGTGGGAGAAGGCGTGGTGCTGCCAGGCGCCTTGAGCGTGCCCGCAGGCACTTTGCTGCCCGCCAAACAACTGCCGGGTGAGTGCCGCTAGCGCCAGCGATCACGCCGACACCAGTTCAAGCCGTTTCGCTCAGGGCTTGGCCACCGTGCCCGCAGGCAAGCCCGACACATGGTCGGCAATCTCGCCCGGGGTGGTGAACCACACCCTGGAGCGCTGGGCGGCCATGTGTTCCAAAATAAGCTTGAGCTGGTGGGCGCGGTGGGGCTGGCCCATCAAAAACGTGTGCAAGGACACACCACACACCAGCGGCCAGCCATTGCGCTCGCCATCGCCCAACTGCTGGTTAAAGCCGTCGGTGATCATGGTGGTGAACTCACCATCGCTGGCACCCCGGTTGATGAAGGCGGGGATGTCGTTGAGCTCCATCGAAGGGTAAGGCACGCTCATGATCGGGCCGCGATCGGTGCGAAACCACTG
>CAIMWY010000085.1 GCA_903845315.1 uncultured Burkholderiales bacterium | reverse complement strand
TCACCCGGCTGCTCACGGCGAATGGTGACACTGCGCAAGCTGCGGTTTTGATAATCCAAGGTGTCGAACACCGGCTGCCCCGCGGTCCCCAACCGACCCGTCAAGCCCGCATGGCCGGCAACCAAGCTGCCATCGGGACGCAGCACGGCAAAGTACAGCGACTCGCTTTGGTCAAACAACACCGTGCTCATTTCTTGGGCCGACAAACTCAACTCCAAACCACCCATGTCGGACTCGGCATTGCGACGCACATGGCTGGCCAACAAGTAGGCGTCGTCCAGCAAAGCCCGGTCATACGCCTGCTGTGTGAAATAGGTGGCGATCCCCACGACCAAGGCCGAGCCGAGCAGCCAAGTCAGTGCCAGTGGCAGCAAGACATGGCGCAACAAGCGGTTGCGCAAAGAGGGCATCAAGGCGAGTCGCTCTGTTGTCATGTCTGCTCTTCCAGCAAATACCCCATGCCCCGCAGGGTGCGAATGCTGGCCCCCGTGTCGGCCAGTTTTTTTCGCAAACGCGAGATGAAAGCCTCCAGCGCGTTGTCGCCCAAGGCCTCGTCAAACCCCGACAACTTGTCGGACAAGACCCGTTTGCTGACCGTGCGCCCGGGCGGCGTCATCAGCTCCCACAGCACTTCAAACTCGCGTGCAGGCAAAGCCAAATCCACCTCGTCCACCAAGATGCGGCGGTTCTTGCGGTGCAACACCAAGCGGCCCACCTGCACCACATCGTCAGCACCTAGGCTGCGTCGCACCAAGGCGCGCAAGCGTGCCTCGACCTCTTCCAGGTCAAACGGTTTGCCCAAGTAGTCATCCGCCCCGGCATCCAAGCCCGCAATGCGTTCGTCTGTTCTGTTGCGTGCCGTCAACACCAACACGGGCGTTCGGTCACCACGGCGACGTGCCTCGCGCAACAGTTGCAAGCCACTGCCCGGCGCCGCATGAAGCTGTCCACTCAAAGGTAAATTCAAGTCGAGCAAGACGGCGTCATAGGCCTGCACTTGCCAAAAGTGCGCCGCCTCCTCCAGATGACTGGCGGCATCCACACGGTGGCCCGCATCGCTCAGGCTGCGCAGCATGACCGCTTGGAGCACGGCATCGTCTTCGATCAGCAAAATTCGCACGGATGTAGAAAAAAGTAATGGTCAGGCCTTGGTCAGGGTGAATGCGCGATAAACGCCACATGAGCATACGACAGAACCTGCATCCGCGCCGCCTGAGCTGGGCCTGGGCATTGGCTTTGACCCTGTGGGGTGGCATGGCTTGTGCCGACACCTTGGGGCTGCCCCAAGTGCTGGAAGCCGCACGCAACAACCTCGATGTGTCGATGGCACAACAAGCCGCCGAAGCGGCACGCGCGGACGTGCTGGCAGCCAACCGTTCCCCGTTTCCGATCTTCACCGCCAAGACCAGCCAGATGGACTTGGAGAACGGCATCGGTGGTGGCGCCTTCGGCCAAAAGAAGATCGACAAATCGGGCGGCATCGACTGGACATGGGAGCGTGGCAACAAACGCGGCTTGCGCACGCAAAGTGCTGAACGCCAAGCCAACGCCGCCGCCGCCGACCTGCAAGACATGCGCGTGATGCAACAACTCGGGGCGGCATCGGCTTATTTCGATTTACTGGCGGCCCTAGAACGCAACCGGGAAATGCAGGCCTTGGCCAACAGCGCCAAGCAACTGGCACAAAGCGCCGCTGTGCGCCTGAAAGCCGGAGACTTGTCAGCCCAAGAATCTGCACGTCTTGAAATTGAAGCCCAACGCGCCCAAGCCGATGCGCACAGCGCACAGCTCGACCAAGAGCGCGCCGTGCTGCAACTGGGCCAGTTCACCAACCTGCGCATCCACCTAAAAAGTTGGCATATCAAGTCCGATTGGCCCCAACTTGAAGCCATGCTGGACGCCAGCACGGTACAAGAGGCTTGGCTCGACCAACGCCCTGACGTGTTGGCCGCGCAGGAGCGCGTGTCTGCAGCACGTGCAGCGTTGGATCTGGCACAAGCGCAAAAGAACTCTGACCTGACCTTGGGCGGCAGCCTGGACCACTACCCCACACAGTCGCGTCGATTGCTGGAGTTACGCGTCTCCATGCCGCTGCAATGGGGTTATGGCTACGAAGGTGAAATTGGCCGCGCACAAGCCCAGATGACACTCGCCCAAGACCTGTTGGAAAAAACCCGCCGCGACGCCTTGGCCGATTTTCAGCGCATGCTGCAAGAGCGAAATGCCGCCCAACAACGCGAGACCTTGTACGAACAAGACATCTTGCCGCGCGCCCGCCGCGTGGCCGAACAGGCGGAATTGGCCTACGTCCACGGCGCCTCCTCGTTGACTGATTTGCTGGATGCGCGCCGCACCTTGCGCAGCACCCTGATTGAAGCCGCCTTCACCCGCGCAGACTACGCCAAAGCACACACCGCTTGGCAACTGCGCACCCCCCCTCAGAACCCCAGCACGCGCTGAGCCCACACACCATGAACCACGACAACGCAAGCGAGCCCAACATGCTCCAAATCCTCTTGAACACGCCCCTTAAGCGCTGGAGCGCCGCTGCTGGCTTGGTGGCTGTGCTGGCCGTGGGCTACTGGCTGGGCAAACCCGAACTCGCGCCGCATCCCGTGATCGCTCAGCCCATCGTGCAGGGCCAGCAACTGCGCTTTCCCGCGGGCCATCCCCAACTGGCCTTGCTGGGCACCGCGCCTGCGGTTGCCGCGCAAAGCGTGACGATTGATTTGCCTGCGCGTTTGGTGTGGAACGAGGAACGCACCCAACGCATCTACCCCGCGTTTGCAGGCCGTGTGGTGCAACTCAATGCCGATGTGGGCCAAAGCGTCAAAGCGGGCCAAGTGCTGGCCACATTTGCCTCACCCGACTTCGGCGCGGCACAAGCCGACACCGCCAAGGCCCAAGCCGATGCACGTTTGACCGAGCGCGCCTTGGCGCGCCAGCACATCCTGTTCGATGCGGGCATCGTGTCGCGCAAAGACCTGGAGCAAGCCGAAGCAGAGGCAGCGCGCGCCCAAGCCGAAGTCGCACGCGCCCAAGCGCGCACCAGCCTGTACGGCAGTGGCAATTTGGTGAACCAACAGCTGGGGCTGTCGTCCACGGTGTCTGGCGTGGTGGTGGAGCGCAACCTCAGCGCGGGACTGGAAGTGCGCCCCGACCAAGGCGGCCCAGCAAACCCCGCCTTGTTCGTGGTGAGCGACCCCAGTTCGCTGTGGGTGCAAATTGATGCGCGCGAGTCTGACGTGGCCTCACTCAAACCGGGCACCAAAATTGAGCTGGTCTTGCCCAACTTCGTGGGGCAAACCTTCGACGCCACGATTGCGGCGACAGGCGACTTCATCGACCCCACCAGCCGAACCATCAAGGTCCGCGCCGTAATCGACAACCGTCAGCGTTTGCTCAAAGCAGAGATGTTGGGGTCGGCACGCATCGTGCGCCAACTCACCGCTGGCGTGCTGGTGCCCGCCAGTGCCGTGCAATTGCGCGGCGCCGAGCACTGGGCCTATGTGCAAACCGAACCCGGGGTGTTTGAGCCGCGTCGCATCAAGCTCGGCTATGAAGGCCTGCAAGAGGTGCTTGTGATTGAAGGCCTCAAAGCCAATGAACACGTCGTCAAAGACAACAGCTTGCTGCTGGCGCGCGAATTCCGCAACGCCCAAGAGCAAGCCAAAACACACACACCATCGGCCACCTCCGGAGCAAAGACCCCATGAAGCGGTTGATTCACTATGCGCTGAACCAGCCCCTGTTCATATTGCTGGGCACGCTGCTGTTCATCATGTCTGGGGTGGTGGCCTTCAACAACCTTTCGGTCGAAGCGTTTCCAGATGTCACCGACACACAGGTCACCGTAATTGCGCTCTACCCCGGCCGCGCAGCCGAGGAAGTGGAGAAAGAAGTGTCGCTGCCCATCGAAGTGGCGCTGTCGGGTCTGCCCAACTCGATCCGTGTGTTCTCGCACACCCAGTTTGGTCTGTCGTTCACGGTGGTGACCTATGACGACAAGGCCGAAGTCAATTTGGCGCGTCAACAAGTCAACGAGCGTTTGCGCGGCGTCGATTTGCCACCCGGCGTGGAAGCCGAGGTCATGCCCAACGCCACGCCGGTGGGCGAGATCATGCGCTACCGCCTCAAGGGCGATGGCAAAACATCCACCGAGCTGCGCACCATTGAGGACTGGACCGTCGAGCGCACCTTGCGTCAGATTCCTGGCGTGGCCGACGTGGTGGGCATGGGCGGTTACATCAAACAATACGAAGTCCAGCCCGATCTGCAAAAGTTGAGCGCCTACAAGCTCACCTTGCAAGACTTGCAAAATGCGCTGGGCCGGGGCAACGCCAACGCAGGCGGCAGCTATGTGGCGCAGGGCGCACAGCAGTTCGCCATTCGCGGCTTGGGCCTGTTGCGTTCGGCCGATGACATTGGACAAATTGTGGTCACCGCGCGCAGCAACACGCCGGTGCTGGTGCGCGACGTGGCCAAAGTCAGCATTGGCGCGGTGCCACGTTTGGGCACCGTGGGCCAAGACATGGACGACGATGTGGTGACCGGCATCGTGATCATGCGCAAAGGTGAAAACCCCAGCGTGGTGCTCAAGGGCGTGAAAGAAAAAATCGCTGATCTCAACAACCGTGTGCTGCCACACGGGGTGCAAATCGAGCCCTTCTACGACCGCTCGTGGCTGATGGGCAAAACCTTGACCACGGTGTTCAAAAACTTGGTCGAGGGCGCGCTGCTGGTGTCGCTGGTGTTGTACCTGTTCTTGTCCAACATGCGCGCCTCATTGGCCGTGGTGGTGGTGATTCCGTTGGCCTTGTTGGCCACGTTCTTGGGCCTCAAAATCATGGGCGTGCCGGCCAACTTGTTGAGCTTGGGCGCGATGGACTTTGGCATCATCGTGGACGGCGCGGTGATCGTGATTGAAAACATCATGCACCGCCTGTCTGAGCGCGGCGAAGGCATGAATGAGAAAGAGCGGCGCACACTCATCACCAACGCGGCCAACGAAGTGGGACGCCCCACCTTGTTCTCGATGCTGATCATCATTGCGGCGCACATCCCCATCTTTGCCTTGCAGCGCCATGAAGGACGCATTTTCCAACCCATGGCCTTGTCGGTCACCACAGCCTTGATTGGCGCCTTGATCTTTTCACTCACCTTGGTGCCCTTGCTGGCCTATTGGATGTTGCGCAAAGGCATTCCGCACGGCGACAACCGCTTGGTGGCTTGGGCCAAACAG
>CAIMWY010000084.1 GCA_903845315.1 uncultured Burkholderiales bacterium | reverse complement strand
CAACACCATCCACTTGATGGTCGCTGCATGGACTTGGGGTGCGTATCTGGGCGAAGAAGGTATGAAGCGCGGCATCCGCGTGAAGACCTCTAGCTACACGCGTCACCACGTCAACATCACCATGACGCAAGCCAAGGCGGTGAGTAACTACACCAACTCCATCTTGGCCAACATGGAAGTGACCGACGAAGGCTACGACGAAGCCCTGTTGCTCGACACCTCCGGTTTTGTGTCTGAAGGTGCTGGCGAAAACATTTTTGTGGTCAAAGACGGCGTCATTTACACGCCTGACTTGTCGGCTGGCGCTTTGAACGGCATCACGCGTAACACGGTATTCCACATCGCCAAAGATTTGGGCCTCGAGATCGTGCAAAAGCGCATCACCCGCGACGAGGTGTACATCGCTGATGAAGCCTTCTTTACAGGCACTGCGGCTGAAGTGACCCCGATTCGCGAGCTTGACCGCATTGAGCTTGGCGCAGGCAGTCGCGGCCCGATCACCGAGAAAATCCAGTCAGGGTTCTTTGACATCGTCAATGGCCGCAACCCCAAGTACGCCCATTGGCTGACTTTGGTTTGAGGAGCACCCCATGAGCAAGCCGATAGAACTGCTGGCGAAAGACCTGAACGCCCAAGGCGGCGTGTTTTGCCCGAGTCCCCAAGCCGACATGAAACTTTGGAACAACCACCCCAAGGTCTATCTGGATGTGGCCAAAACCGGTCAGGCCAAGTGCCCTTATTGCGGCACGGGCTATGCGCTCAAAGCGGGCGAGCACTTCGGCGGCGGGCATTGATCGAGGCCAGGATGCCTGATCAGGAGTGACTATTTCAAACCTCAGTTTTGCAACAAAGGTCCAGTACCTGCTCCCTGGGTTTTACTTCGGGTTGATCCTGATCTTGCCCTTGCTTTCAGAAGCTGGGGTCCTGATCTTTGCACTGATTGGTTTGATTGCACTGGTCCGTTCGCGCTCCGCCACGCTCGACAGCGTGTCCTGGCAGCGCAGCGACAGCCTGATCAGTCTGTGCATTGCCTCGGTATTCATTTTCAAAATAATCAGCGCCCTGTGGTCGGGCACACCCTACCTGGCCGTGCGCAATGCCTTGTGGCACACGCACCTGCTGCTTTGGCCATTGGTTGCGATCGGACTGAGCCGCTGCAACCCGCAAACGAATGACATTGAAAAATCAATGGCATGGGGACTCATTGCCACAGCGATTTGGTATGTGCTGAGTATTTTCTGGTCAACCCAAGACCCCACCCGCCCTTTTTTCGAAGCGGGCACCACGGGCTACCAACAACTGGGGCAATTGACGCTGGTTCTCGGTGCCATGAATTTCCTGGCCTTGACTCGACCGCAAGTGAGTGCGCCACGCTGGTTGTTTGCAGTCGCAATGGTTGCCAGCATCATCATCTTGCATGCCACGTCTCGGCGTATCGAGATGGCCGCTTTTGGTGTGATCGTGATAGGCGTGATGGCCTATCGTTTGTGGCACAGGCTCAGCAAGTTTCAGGTGGCAGGCATCTTGGCTACGGCCTGCATCGTGATGCTCACAATTGCAAGTTTACGCTCCAGCTTGTACATGCAAGCTGTCGACGAAGCCACACAATTCATGGCATTGCGTCAAAGCAACATGGGAGTGACGCAAACGTCCATTGGCGGCCGAATGGAAATGTACCGACTGGCTTTCATGGCTCTATGCGACAAACCCTGGTTCGGTTGGGGTGCCGGCATACGGCCACATCAATTGAGCCAGTTTGGGGCGCCACCGCCTGAGATGTTCACGCATCGGCATTTCCATTCTGAATACCTGCAAACCTTGGTAGAAGGCGGTATTGTTTGGGCGCTCTTGCTGAGCGCTGCGCTCGCTTACTTGGCACGCCAATGGCTATTCAAGCCAACTTGGCATCAACGCGAAGTGGTGCTGCTGGCTGCCTCCGTCATGATGGCTTACGCCCTGGAAGGTGTTTTCAGTTCCGCATTGGTCTATGGCCCATCGAATGGCTTACTGGTGGTCTGTAGCGCCTTGATCTGGTGCCAATTGCGGCCTGATGCATTGCCATTGCGCTACGCAGACCTGAAAAACTGAGCGCCTCGGGCACACGCCATGCCACAAGCCAAACTGAAAGTTCTGCACTTTGTAACGGGTGGTTTTTCGGGTGCCACACAAGTAGCAGTTGATCTGTGTATTGCTGCGCAAACAGCAGGTGACATGGAGGTGAAACTGGTGCTCCGGCGTAAAAGAAACACAGATGCTGCGCGTGTCCAAGCACTCCAAAACAAAGGCCTCGATGTGCAAGTAGTGCCGGGCTGGTCGCATGCGGCCACCATTTGGCAACTGCGCCATGTTTGTAAATCTTGGTCGCCGGACATTCTAGTTGCGCATGGTTACAGCGAACACCTGTGGGGGCGTCTTGCGGGACTGTGGGCCGGCGTCAAAAACTTGGTGCATGTGGAGCACAACTCACGGGAACGCTATACCTTTTTGCGCTTGGCCTTGGCGCGTTGGTTGGCCAGCCGCACAGCCGCCATTGTCGGCGTTTCAGAAGGTGTAAAAACCCGTTT
>CAIMWY010000083.1 GCA_903845315.1 uncultured Burkholderiales bacterium | reverse complement strand
ATCTTTCTGCTTGCCATGCCGCTCAAATTGTTTGAGGCCCGCATCTTTACCGCAATTAAGGTCATATCACCATAGACCCGCTGGTCGGGCATGTAGGCCCTCAAACCAATCCACTGGATGTCGTGGCCGTACCGCGTTTCAGTGTGGGCAACGTCTACCCGGCGCAAACGCACTTGATAACGAGCCTGAGTGACTGTGAAAGTAAATGATTGCCGTTGTGGCGTGGTGGTCGCACCCGTGAGAGTGGTCGTGCTGGAAAGTGTTATCCAAGAGCCAACCGGGTCGCCGTAGTCATCCACCTCTTGAGCCTGGACTTCAATGGTGGCCGACACCGTGCCGAGTGAGCCATCGTCATTGGCGTAATACAGGCCTCTGGGAGCCATCAAATCAATGGCCAAGAAGTTGCTCAAATCACCAACAGCACTTGCAATGAACGGTCCCACCCAATTTGTGTCTGGTGACTGGCCGCTTACCTCACTGCTGGATATGACATTGGTAGGGAATAAGGTGATCTCGCCATTGGGAGGCACAAACTCATAGACAACCTCTTCATAGTTGTCGATGGGTGTGTCCTCGATCTTGAGTGTTTCGACGTCGTAGCTTCCCCGCCCAATGCACAAGAGGCTATAAACATATTGCTCGTTGCCTGCGAATTCAGCGTAAGGCTGCGCAGCCAAATCGGGAAAGCACAACATGCGCCCAAAGTGCTCAGGGATTGCCCCGTCGAGCCTGGCAGAGTTTCCTTGTGCTTGGATGCTGTAAGTGGGACTTGGAGCAGCCAGGCTTGCAGCTTGTTGAGTGGACGGCAGCTTGGGTGGCGGTAAAACTGCATTGACCAGTGAGACGCCAACCATGATGGAAGCCGCACTCATCACGGCAAGGCCCGTGCTGCCCAAAGCCGCCGCAGCCATGATCCCGTCCCCGTACATCATGGATGCTGCCAATTGCGGGGCATAAATCATCACCGCAATCATGAGAACCGTGCGCAAGGGACTGGAGCCGCCACCACCTCCCTGGGGAATAGCCGCAGCCTCAATGAATGCAAGCGCTTGGTCGTCCTTTAGCACCAGCTCCCAATCAGCACGAAGCACGGGGCGGCCATCAACAAATGCCACAAATGGCACATCCCATGAAGGTGCCAGGGCGCGGATGCTCCCACTGCCCTGCTCCACCCGACACAAATGTGGGTTCAGACCGCACTCAAGATAAATGACGGTGCTCATGTGTCCAACTCGAAGAACTCTTTTCGGCCAAACCCGCTCACGGGCCAAGACGAGTCGCTGCTGAAGATCACACCCGTCCCGCGCACGCAATGCAACACGCCCCCGCCGTCGATGTTTAGCCAGGTGCCAATGTGCATCGGGCGGTGCACCAGGACTGCACAGCCGTGCTTTGGTGCACTGATCTTGGACCAGCGCTGACGCTCTTGGTGGTGCTGAAAGAGAGCCGTCAGAACATCTGGGTTCTCATAGTCTGGCGCAATGATCTCGGGCATGTCGATACCGAAATGCTTATCCTGGACATGACGAAAAAACGCCATGCAATCAAATGTGTCGGGACCTTGCGCCCCTGCCTCCCAAGGCATGCCGATGTATTTATCGAACGTCATACCAGCCCCACAAAGGTTTCAGCGCTGTACTCAAGCGTGGGAAAGCGTTTGTTCATCAGGTTGTTGAACCCGGCAGTCGCAGTTATTTTGAAAATATCGGCCACGATGTTCATGATGGTCATCGTCAGTGGCGGATTGTTTTGTGGGGCAGAAAGATCCGTGCTGATGAATTCGCGGTAGATCACTTGCACCATCTCGGACGACCCCATGGCGGCCTCGATGTTGGCAACGATGGATCGGTCGACGTTGTCTAGCGAGATCGTGATTTGCGGTACACCTGTTGGGCTGACCTCGGGCTTGGTGATGTCAAAGTTGAAAGCAACAAACAAGACCGCAGTGCTGGCACCTCGGGGCGCAGTGCTCTCCAAGGTCGCTGTCAAATCAACAAAGTCACGCACCACCCGAATGGGTGTTGAAAACGCTGGGTGCCAGAGCTCCAAGGTGTGGTGGATCACCATTCCTGCGGGGCGCAGATGCATAGGCCTCTTTCAAGGCCTGAGAAAGAGTTGCATCAGTCATCTGATCTCCAGATTGGCTGAGACTGACCAATTGAGGTCGTTCAAGTGGGCAACTTTGTAACCAGCAATGAATCTCGCAGTGCAGTTCACCAGGCCTGTCGTGCCAACGGCCAAACGGATGGTGAACCAAGAGGCTCCACCCGCAGCCTGGCTTGAGCTCTCAAACCAGGTGCGAAAAATTGCCAACTGAGCATCCGTCATGACCCAAGCAACCGTCACATGATCATTGCGTGCTGTTGTGCGCCTGCGTTGGCGCGGTGCTCCAGACTCCATCTCAGTGCGAATGGTCTGATCAACAGGGTCAATCCCATAGTTGGTGCTGACCGTTGGGAGGGTTGTTGGCCAAGTTACCATCAGTAGACCCCCGCCACACGGTTCAAGCCGTAGGTTGAAGCCATCGCATTCGGAACCGAGCCCACCCCGCGAGAGATGTCACCCGCGAGTGAGTTTTTGACTTTTTCAACAAAGACGTCAAGGTAGTCCACCCCGCCAGAATTCCTGCGGTTGACCTGGCCGCCGTTGCCGGGAGACTCAATGATGTTGACCACGGTGCCCGAGCCGCCCAGGGCGTTGTTGGGGATGATGGTGCCCGAGGTGTGGGGAACAAACAGCTCTGGTCCGTTCTCTCCAACCATTGACGCCTGGCCTAAGGGTGGATCGCCACCTCCTGCAAAACCAAAGAAACTTGCAGCAGCGGTAAATAAGCCTGAGCCGCCAGTTGAAAACATGGACGCTGCAAGTGGTCCAGTGATGGAGCGCTGGATGGCAATGCGAATCAGGTCATTGATGATGGAGTTTGCAAGGTCCGAGAAATTGAGTTTGCCAGTTTGGACAAACGTCACCAGGGCGTCTTCCATCCCTTTGAATGTCTTGACCATCACGTTTTCCAAATGAGCGCCGACATTCATGGCGTCCTCACTGTATTTTTTGAAGGCCTCATTGACCCCAAAGACAGCGCTTTGCTGCTTGTTAAAACTCGTGGTCACCTTGTCCTGCGCGTTAGCACTTGCAAGGGCACCTTCGGCGATCAATCGTGTTGTGTCGACTTCAGGGTCTTTCTTTTGGGCGAGACGGATTTTTTCGTCGGTATCGAGTTGGATTTTTCGGGCGGCCGTGAGGCGCAAGACTTCCAAAGTGCTTTTGCCCAAGTT
>CAIMWY010000082.1 GCA_903845315.1 uncultured Burkholderiales bacterium | reverse complement strand
GTCGTCGTGCACCAAGGCAGGCACCAAACCCTGTGGATTGAGCGACTTGAAGGCCTCTTTCAAATGCTCTTCGGTGCGCAAATCGACCGCGATGTATTCAGCGCTCACGCCCTTGAGGTTCAAGGCAATGCGCAGGCGGTGCGAGGAGCCGCTGCGGAAAAAGTTGTACAGTTTCATACAGTCCTCACTCTGCGGCTGCAATGTTCAAGGCCACCTCGCCCACACCGGCCACATGGCCTTCGATGCGGTCGCCTGCCACCACCGGGCCCACGCCTTCGGGCGTGCCGGTGTAAATCAGGTCGCCGGGTTGCAGATGGTAGAACAAAGACAAGTCGGCAATGATTTCGCGAATGCCCCAAATCAATTTGTTCACATCCGAGTCTTGCTTGGTCTGGCCGTTGACCGTCAACGCAATTTCGCCGTTCTCAATCACCACGCCTGCCATGGGCACGACTTCGCTGCACACCGACGACTGCTCGACGTCTTTGCCCAAGTCCCAAGGACGGCCTTTGTCACGGGCCACCAGTTGCAGGTCACGGCGTGTCATGTCCAAGCCTGTGGCGTAGCCGTAAATCAGGGTATGGGCGTCTTCGGCTTTCACACGAAAGCCCGCTTTGCCCACCACCAACACCAGCTCCATTTCAAAGTGGTAGTTCTGGGTCTCGGGTGGATAGGCAATGGTTGCCCCCGACTGCACCAAAGTTTGTGGCGCTTTGGTGAAATAGAACGGGCGCTCGACCGACTTGTCCACGGGCTTGCCCATTTCCACCGCATGCGCGTGGTAGTTGCGTCCCACAAAGAACAAACGGTTGATCGGCAAACGCTCGGTCTTGCCGCGCACGGGTAAAGATTGAACTGCAGGAGGGGTCCAGAGATAGGAAGTGGTCATGAGGGCTTTCTAAAAAATGAATGCGGGGCACACACCGTGGCCCCGCAGAAAAGGAAAAAGGTAAAGCGGTTTAGCCGCGATTTTCGTACACACCCAGTTTGCGGTGCAGCGGCGACTCGTCGGCCATGAACACAAAGGTGGGCTTGTCCGCTTGACGGTTTGTCAAGGTCACCGCGGTGTAGCCGGGCGCACAGCAGGTGTCGGCCTCGACCAGTGTGAACGCCTGGTCTTCCACCGTGATGTCGGCCCCGCCTTCGATGACGTGAAACACACACGCGGGTGAGCGGGCGGGCAAACGCAAGGTTTGGCCAGGGCGCAGCATCAAAGCGTAAAAGCCCAAAATATTTTCCGCGTCTTCGCCGGTTTCGGGGTTCACATAGGTGAGTTGCACGGTCTCTTGTTGGGGCTGGTCGTCGCCCATGGCCAGCAACGCAGCGCGTGCTTCGGCCCAGGGATAACGCAGCATGGGGTACTTCTTGGCGGAGCGCTCAAACACGGGCGTAGGCAGCATGCCACCCCGGGCGTATTGGCGGTCGCCACGGCCGGGGTTCACCGCTTGGCGCTCACCGTTGACGTGGTAGGAAGTCTCCATGTAGTACACCAGCGGCAAATCAAGCACATCTAACCACACCACCGGCTGGTCGCCGTCGTGGCCGTGTTCGTGCCACAAACCGGTCGGCGTCAGAATCAAATCACCTCGGCTCATGGGGCACTTCTCGCCGTCCACCGTGGTGTATGCGCCCTCGCCTTCCACAATCATGCGCACAGCATTGGGTGTGTGGCGGTGTGACGGAGCCCACTCACCGGGCAGCAGCAGTTGCATCCCTAAGTACATGGCCGCGCTGGCTTGCATTTTTTCCAAACCGTGGCCAGGGTTGGCCAGCACCAGCACGCGACGCTCGGCCTTTTCAATCGGCGTCAACTCACCAGCTTTGAGCAACAAAGGCTTGATGGTGTTGTAGGCCCAAAAGGTAGCGCGGGTGTTGGGCCGCGGCTTGCCCGGCGGCAGCACGCCACGCAGGCTGGGCCATAGCGGCACCAAGTTGTGGCGGGTCAGCTCAGCGCGGTAGTCTGCGGGCAGGTCTTCGAGTTTTCCTAGATCGTTCATGAAATTTCCAATCTGAGTGACGTTGATCAGTTCGTGGCCGCAGACAAGCAATTGCCCACGTTCCACCCATACAGCCATTCCACTGCATCATAGAAGCGCTCAGGCGTGCGGCCACGCCACAAGTCGTTGCGCACCAAACGCTCCACACCTTTGGCGTGATAGAGGCGTCCCATCTCGCGGCCCGACAGCACGATGCGTGCGGTGCGCGCCACGCGGGCGAGTTGGTACAGGTCGAAGGCTTTGACAAAGTCGTTGTTGTTCACACGCAAGGCCTCGCCCAGGGTCACGGCATCTTCAATCGCCATGCACGCACCTTGCGCCATGTACTGCGTGGTGGGATGGGCAGCGTCGCCCAACAAGGTGACACGGCCGAACGACCACTGGCCAATGGGCTCGCGGTCTGCCGTGGCCCAACGGCGCCAGCTCTTGGGCAAGTCAATCAGCTGACGGGCTTTGGGGCAAATGTCTTGGAAGTAGCTTTGCACTTCTTCTTTGCTGCCATCGGTCACGCCCCACTCTTCTTGTTTGCGGCTGTGGAAAGTCACCACCACGTTGTACTGCTCGCCACCGCGCAAGGGGTAATGCACCAAGTGGCAGTTCGGTCCCACCCAAATGCTGGCCGCGTTCCACTGCAAGTCCAGTGGGAAATCTTTTTTGTCCACCACGGCGCGGTACACCACATGGCCTGTGATGCGCGCCGGGTCATTCACATACTGGGCACGTACCACAGACTTCACGCCATCGGCAGCGATCAGCGCAATGCCTTGGTGGGCTTTGCCATGCTGGTCGTACACCGTGACGCTCTGCGCGTCTTGCTCGATGCGCTCCACACGGGTGGAGGTCAGCACCTCGACCTTGCCGGTTTCTTGGGCCCCTTCATAGAGCGAGTTGTGCACGTCCACCCGGTGAATCACCGCATAGGGGTTGCCAAAACGTTTGAGAAACGCCTCTCCGGTGGGGATCTTGCCCACCTGGTATTCGTCGATCGCGTCGTGCATCACCATGTAGTCGGTGTAGACCGCACGGCCACGGGCTTTCTCACCCACACCCAGTGCATCAAAGGCGTGGAAGGCGTTGGGCCCCAACTGAATGCCGGCACCAATCTCGCCAACCTCAGGCGCTTGTTCCAGCACCTTGACTTGAAATCCTTGGCGCGTCAGTGCCAAAGCTGCTGCCAATCCGCCAATACCGCCGCCCGCCACCAGCACGGGCAAGGTTTGCGTTGAGTTGTTCATGTTGCGCCTTTTGTAATTTAATAAGTATACGTACTAATAGTATACCGACCGACGTCCAAAATTCGAGGCCTCAGGATTCAGTAATTACCCTAGGCGTTTGCCCATCGATGCGTCAAATTCAGGGGAGCTGTTGGCGATGGATGGGTCAGCAGCGCCAAATATGTCGCGCAAGGCTTGCTGCTCTTGGTCTGTGAGGCAAAAGGAATAGGCTGTTGTTGGGGCAATGCTGGGGGTGCCTTGCGCAATGTGCATGAAGATGCGCGCCGCCATCTCTGCATTCATCACAGCCAGTTCTTGTTGGTTGACCTCAGGCATGACAGACACCGCCGACTTAGGCCGCCACAGGTGCGTTGCCTAAGGACTTAGGCGCTTGGACCATGCGCCTAGACTCCACATCAAACAACACGTCATCAAAGTGCACGTCGACGCTGACTTTTTGGCTACGCTCCATCTCTTCAAACGGGTCAACGCCCAGCACCTTGGCCATGTAGTAATTGAGCGCCTCCATAAACCCAGCGAAGGCGCTGTTGCCAGCCTCAAACTCCTCGGCCACGATCGCCCATGAGCCGGCCTGCGACTCCTCTTTGACCAAGCGCACAGGGCAACTGCGGCTTTTGTAAAAGCAGCCGTATTGTTCTAATTCGTAGTGCAACTTGCCCAAGAGGGTGTCAGGTTCGTCGAGGTACAAGTAGATAGAACGCGGATAAATTTTGAAGTAATCCATCGTCAACTCCGGAGATTTTGGCGTTTTTGCAGTATATATGAAGTATTAAGCAAAAGTATTAGTTTTGTTGGATTTACGCAAAATCCTCAAAGCACGTGGTTCAAGGCATTCACGATGGTCTGGTCAATCAGCAACTGCGCGGCCACGCCGTTGTTGGCGTTGTAAACAGACAGCGTATGTGAGCCATAGCTCACTGTTGGCCCTCCACTGGCAGTCCAATCAGTCGCCAGCGCAATATTGGCAAAGTCTTCGCTGCCGCCTACTATCGCGAGTTGGTGTTTGCCTGTGGCGGTGAAGACGTCCACGCCACTCAAGTCCAGCACGTCTTGCGTGCGAAGCGTCAAGGTGTTGGCCGAGGTGTCTGCGGACAGGTCGATCACCTCGATGCTGCTCAAACGCGAGGTGCCATTGGGCATGCTCGCGCCAGGGTTGCTGATGGCCGTCAAATCGATGTTGCCACTGCTCAGGCGCAAGGTGTCGATGCCAGAGCCACCGTCCACACGCGCAAGTTGGCTGGTGTTGCCACCCGCACCCCAAATGCTTTGCAAGGCCGTCACGGTGGTGGTGTTTAGCACAAACACATCATTGCCCGCACCGCCATACAACACATCGGCACCGCTGGACGTCAAGGTGTCGTTGCCCGCGCCACCCACCAAGGTTTGACTGCCTGTGCTGGTGTGGCTGTCGCTGCCCGTGGTGCCCAGCCAGTCCACTGTGGTCTGGCTACTGGAGACGTTGTTGCTGCCAAAAATCACATAGCTTCGTCCGGCGTTGCCCAGGCCGGCAGGATCTGCGCCATAGGCGCCCACGATCAAGTCGGCCAAGCCGTCGCCGTTCACGTCGCCAGCAGCGCTGACACTCGAACCCGAGTTATCCCCTGCAGCTTCACCGTTGATCACAAAACCACCTTGACCCTGTGCCACGTTTGACAGGTCGATGGCGGTAGTTCCTGTTTTCCCGTACACCACATAACTCGCCCCCGAGGTTGCCAAACCGCCAGGCGCAGCGTGTGCAGCCCCAATGATCAGGTCGGTCAAGCCGTCGCCGTTCATGTCCCCCGCGCTGCTGACCAACCAACCACTTTGGTCGTTGGCGCTTTGCCCATTGATCACAAAACCGCCCGTTCCCAAATTGGCCAAATCAACCGCCGTACCGCCTGCTTTGCCAAACACCACATAGGTGTGCCCAGGACTCGTGGCCGAGCTTGGGGCACCGATGACGATATCGGCCAAACCATCGCCGTTGACATCGCCCGCGCCGTTGACCGAGTAACCGCTTTGATCGCCCGCCGCTGCACCTTCAATCAAGAAGCCACCATTGCCCCCTGCCACTTGCCCCAGATCGACGCTGGTGGTCGTGGCTTTGCCAAACACCACATAGGTTCGCCCGGCATCAAGACCAGATACAGGGTCAGCGGCATACGCACCTACCAGCAAATCGGCCAAGCCATCCCCGTTGACGTCTCCAGCGCCTTTGACCGAGAAGCCACTGAGTTCACCCGCAGTTTGCCCGGTGATCGCAAACCCGCCGGCACCCGCGCCGCCTGCAGCCACCGTCGCCAGGTCGACCGCGGTGGCTGCGGCCTTGCCAAACACCACGTAGCTGGTGCCCGCATTGGCCAATCCACCGGGATCAGATTGCGGGGCACCCCACAATCACATCGGCCAAGCCATCGCCGTTGACGTCACCTGCGGCACTGACCGAGGTGCCGCTGACGTCGTTGGCATTGACCCCTTTGATCACAAAGCCGCCGCCGGTGCCAGCGGCAATGTCGGTCAAATTCACATCGGTGGTGGTGGCTTTGCCAAACACCACATAACTCTTGCCTGCGTCTGCCCCGCCTGCAGGATTCGCCTTGTAGGCGCCAACCATCACGTCAGCCAGCCCATCCCCGTTGACGTCTCCGGCGGCACTGACCGAGAAGCCACTTTCGTCCAGAGTAGCCTCTCCATTGATGACAAAACCACCCGTGCCCAAAGCCGACAAATCCATCGCAGCGGTGGCGCTTTTTCCAAACACCACATAACTCTTGCCAGCATTGGCGCCAGCTGCAGGATCGGCCAACCTCGCGCCCACCATCACATCCGCCAAGCCGTCGCCGTTCACGTCCCCAGCTGCGCTCACCGACCAACCACTTTGATCTGCTGCGGCTCCGCCACTGATCACAAAGCCGCCTGTGCCTGCCGTGATGTCGGTTAAAAACACCGCCAAGGCCACGGCATTGGTGGCGGAACTGTTCACCGTCTCGGTGGCGCCCGCACCATCGACATAACTGGCGACAGCGCGGAAGCGCTGGCCTGCTTGGGCCGCCGCCAAGGTGAAGGTGCTGCTGGTGGCCAAGGCAATATTGGCCCAGCTCACGCCATCGGCCGACGACTGCCACTGATAGCCAATCACGCCTAAGCCTTCTGCATCGGCCAAGGTGTTGGAGGCCGTCAAGGTCTGGCCCACCAACAAGGTACCCGCTACAGACACGCTGCCTGTGGGGGCAAAGTTGAAATTGGTGAACACCTGCGCATGGTTGAGCGTGTCTTGCCACACCTTGTAGCTCACGCCGTTGTAGCTCACATTGCCTTGGTAGGTGAAGGCGGTGGCAAAGTTCAAGGTATCGCCTGCGCCTGCTTGCACCACCAACTGGTGCATGGCCACTTGGTTGCCCAAGGTGTAGGTGCCCGACGTCCAGCCAGCGCTGCCGTTGTGGATGAGGTTCATGCCCGACATGTCTTGCACATCGCGCACGCTCAAGGTCAGGGTGTTGGCCGCCGTGTCGGTGGCCATGTCAATGCACTCGATGCTGCTGATGCGGCTGCTGCCTTGCGGGTCAGAGGCAGCGGCATTGCTCACGGCGGTGAGGTTCAAGCTGGCACCCGCGCTCAAACGCAAGGTGTCGGTCCCCGTGCCGCCATCCACACGCGCGAGTCGGCCATCTGCAGCACTGAAGTTGGCGCTGAGTTTGGCGATGTTGCCCGCGCCCAGAACAAACACATCATCGCCCGCGCCGCCGTACAGCACATCGGCCCCGCCCCCACCCGTCAAGGTGTCGTTGCCGGCGCCACCCACCAAGGTTTGGCTGCCGGTGGAGGTGTGGCTGTCGGCCCCAGCGGTGCCCAACCAATCGACCGTGGTTCGGTTGAATGCGCTTTGGGTGCCGCCAAAAATCACATAGCTACGCCCGGCGTTGCCAAGGCCCGATGGGTCGCCGCCATAAGCACCCACGATCAAATCGGCCAGCCCATCGCCATTGATGTCGCCCGCTGCGCTGACCGAGACACCACTGCCGTCATACGCACTCTCGCCATAAATCACAAAGCCGCCCACCCCCAGTTTCACGTCGGCCAAATTGATGGCCGTGGCATTGGCTTTGCCATACACCACATAACTGCGTCCACTGTAGACACCAGCCGGCGCCGCCGCATCTTTGGCGCCGATGATGAGGTCGGCCAAGCCATCGCCGTTGATGTCGCCAGCGGTGCTGACCGAGATGCCACTTAAGTCAGCCCCTGATTCGCCATTGATCACAAAGCCCAAGCTGCCGGTGCCCGAGGCCACGTCCGACAGATTGATGTCGGTGATGCCCGTGCGTCCAAACACCACGTAGCTGCGCCCGGCATCGGTGCCAGCGGCCGGGTCTGATTTGTTGGCGCCGATCACCAAGTCGGCCAAGCCGTCGCCGTTGACGTCGCCGGCCGCGCTGACCGAGTAGCCGCTGTTGTCGCTGCTGGCCTGCCCGTTGATCGTGAAGCCGCCTGCGCCCAAGGCCGACAAGTCGACCGCCGTCAGCGAGGTTTTGCCAAACACCACATAGCTGCGGCCCGCGTTGGCGCCTGTCAGCGGGTCGGCTTGGGGGGCGCCAATGATCAGGTCGGCAATGCCGTCGCCGTTGACGTCGCCCGCACTGCTGACCGAGACACCCACATGGTCATTCGTGTTCGCAGCATTGATCACCAAGCCATCGGTGCCCGCCACAAAAGTGGCCAAATCCACGGCAGCGGTGCTGGCTTTGCCATACACCACATAGCTGCGCCCGCCGTTGGCAGCGCCCGTGGGCGAGACCCACGGCGCACCGACAATCAAATCGGCCAAGCCATCGCCGTTGATGTCACCCGCCGCGCTGACCGACACACCCGAGTAGTCGGCCGCCACTTCACCGTGGATGGCAAAGCCACCGGCGCCCGCAGCACCTGCAGCCACCGTGGCCAAGTCCACCGCTTGGGTGCCAGTCTTGCCAAACACCACATAGCTGTGGCCCGGCGTGGCGCCTGTGCCTAGGAGCGGGTGCCAAGCGCCAACGATCACGTCGCCCAGGCCGTCTCCGTTGACATCGCCTGCGCTGCTGACCGAGTAGCCGCTTTGGTCGCGGCTGCTCTGGCCGTTGATGACGAAGCCGCCCAAGCCCGCAGACACATCGGCCAACCAGACCGCGTTGGACAACAGGGTCAAAGCCAAGGCTTGGCTGCTGCTGTTGCCAAACGAATCGGTGGCCACCACATTCAGGTCGTACACATGGTTGGCCCCAGCATCGCCAGGGGGCCAATAGCGAGTCAGGGTGTTGAAGTTCAAAACACCGCTCGTGGCATCGATGGCGAAGAGGCTCGCATCGGTGCCACTGAGGCTGTAGGTGACGGGATGGCCATCGGTCGCGGCTGCGGTGTAGAGCGTCACCGTGTTGGCCACACCCAAACCACTGTCCATCACCGAGGCGGTGGTGGCACTGCCAAAGACCGGAGCTTTGGTGTCGATCACGTAGTTGAGGCTGTCCGCCGCGGTGCCTGCGTTGCCAGAGAGATCTTGGTAGCTCGTCAACACATGCACCAGGTTGCTGGCCGCTTCTAAGTTGGCGTCGGGTGTGAAGGTCGCGGTCCAAGTACGCCCACCATCGCTGCTGACCAAGGTGCTGAGCACACCATTCGACACGGTGACATCGGCGTTGTCAAAGCCTTGGACGATCTCGCTGAAAACAATCGTCACTTGACCACTCGAACCACTCTTGAATGCTGTTTGCGACAAGCTGATGGCGCTGGTCGGCGGCTCTTGATCGATGGACCCGTAACTGCCCGCCGATCCCGCATTGCCCGCCAAGTCGGTGTAACTGGCGGCGACTTGCAAACCGTAATCCAAGTCAGCTGTGGCGGTGAAGGTGGCGGCCCAGGTCACGCCCCCATTGCTGCTGCTGAGCGTGCTCAAGGTGCCGTTTTTGAGGGCGATGTCGCTGTTGTCAAAACCAGTCACGGCCTCGCTGAAGCTGAAGGTGGCCGTTGTGGATTGCCCTGTGCGCAAAGCTGTCTGCGCCAATTCAATCGTCACATACGGTGCCTTGGTGTCCACCGCGTAGTTGGGACTGGTCGCCAACAGACCGGGGTTGCCTGCGGCATCGGTGTAACTGCCAGCCGCCAAGGTCAACACATTGCTGGCAACTTCCTTGCTATTGAAGGGAGTGAACGTTGCGGTCCAGGTGCTGCCCCCATCGCTGCTGACCAGATGGCTCAAACTGCCGTTGGCCACCGTGAGGTCGGTGTTGTCCAGGCCCGTCACCGCCTCAGTGAACGTGATGGTCACCAAGCTGGTGTCACCTATTTTCAAAGCGTTGTCACTCAAGACGATAGACCTCACGCCAGGCGGTGTGGCGTCTACGCCAAACGCACGGTCGGCCTGCGCCGTGTTGCCAAACACATCGCTCAAGATCGCGTGGATGTTGCCTGCGGCAATGCCCGTCAAGTCAGCGGCCAAGATGCTGGTTTGCCAACTGCCGTTGGCTTGCACCGTCGCTTGGTAAGTCTTGCCGTTGAAGCCTGTGACCGTGACCGTGCGGCCTATCTCGGTGAGATCGGTCAAGCCATTGACGACTTGGTTGAGCGTTTCCTCTTGCGCGTTGAGTACATCGTCTCCGGCAAAAACTTGGATCGACAAGTTCGGGGGCGTGCGGTCGATCATCAACTCGTTGTTGCTGATATCGTCCTTGGCCGTGACATACCCCACCGCCAACACACTCACTGCCACCTCGTAAGTGCCATCGGCGGTGATCGCATTGACTGGCAGCGCCAAGCGCCAGGTTTGGGCCACGCTGTCGTAGGTCAACTCGGCGTCATGTGCGCCCCCCACGGTGTAGGTGAAGGTCAATCCATTGACTTGCACAGTCAACACATCATTGGCGCCCAACGCAATCGCTTGGTTGCCTAGATCAAGTTTGGCCGCGTTGCCGCTCAACACAGGTGTCAAGCTGTTGGTGCGAAGCAGATTCACGGTCGGTGTGTCTGCCGGTGCCATGATGACCGACAGACTTTGACTCACCCGTGTCGACACATTGCCTGCCACGTCCGTGGCCCACACATCAACTTGGTAACTGTTGCCGTTGGCCAAGGTTTGTGTGTCTTCCAATGGCACGTCCAAGCCCCAGATGTTGGCTGTCGTCACCCGACCGCTGTAGGTTTTATTTTGAAACTGTATGTTGTAAGTCGACCCAAGCTCAAGGTGACTGCCTGTCCCCTGAATCACCAACAGGTTGCGTTCATCCAGTGCGCCAAATTCAGCCGCACTGAGCACGTTGTCTCCCCCGGCCATGGCCGTGATCGTCAGCTGGGGTGCCAAGGTATCTATGACATAGTTGGCACTCTGCGCAGCAGCACCCCCATTGCCTGCACGGTCGGTGTAATCGGCTCTCAAGGCGATGGCGTTGACAGCACTCTCAATGTCTGGATTGGGCGTGAATGTCGCGGTCCAGGTGATACCACCGTCTCTGGTGGTCAAGGTGCTTAAGCTGCCGTTGGCCACCGTGAGGTCAGCGTTGTCAAAACCGGCCACGGCCTCGCTGAACCGGATCGTGACCAGGCTGGTGTCACCTATTTTTAGCGCCACATCGCTCATCACAATCGTGGCCGTTGGCCCCACCGTGTCGATGGTGACCAAGTAAGGGTCCGAGGCAAGACTTTGGTGCCCGGTTGCATCGATGATCTTGGCCGTCAGCACATAGGTCGTGCCCAGGGTCAAACTTGGGGTGACGAAGTCCACATACCCCGCAACAATGTCTGCCTCAGACAGCAGTACCCATGGGCCTAGATCGGCCCCATCGCTCAACAGCTGCACGTGGTCGTTGACCAAAGCGTGCGTGTTCAACAGACTCACACGCACTAACAACACGGTGTCGTCGGTCACCCCACCATTGGCCACCACGCCCGTCACCGACCCCACATCATCGGTCAATTGCGTCAGCGTGGGCGCATTCAGCTTAGCAAATCCCAATACGGGGCCTGTTCCTGGATTGGGTGTTGGATCTACCCCGGACCCACCACCCCCGCCCAAGCCCAGCACGGGCAAAACCGCAAGCCAGTATGGGTTGCTGCCCGATTGCTCCACACTGGCCACCATCAAGGGCAACAGTGGGTTCTCGCATGTCTGGCTGTCACCACTGCCGCCGGACAAAGTTTGCACTGTCTCCGTGCCATCCGCTTGAATCACAGTCAACAAGGCCGGCGATGGTGTTTGCCCATGCACAAAGAAATCTTGCAAGACCAACTCATCGCACTCGGGAGTGGTGAGTACCAAATCGTCACCGTCTTGACGGCTGCCCACCTTAGGGCTCTTCAATTTGACTTTGTCATTTGGCGCTGCAACGGGAGGCACGAGGCGGTAGGCTGCACCAGCCTCCACCTTGACCTTGGTCGCTTGACCCGCTGTCAAACCAACAGGGATCGACCAAGATTCGGGCTGCACCGCAGTGGTGTCGGCCCACAAGCCGTCCATGTGCAAAGACCATTTATGGGACGCCGGCGTCGACTCCGCTGAAGCGCCTTCTAGGCGCCGAGGGGATGCCTTGGTTTTGGGAGCATCAAAAGATTTTTCAGCCATGAACGGCTAACTCCAAAAAATGGAAATGGTTTCAATCGGCCTTCTAAAAAAGTCCAGCTAAAACACCTTAAACACCTGTGTTTTTTGGAGGTTTTTGAGGTTTTATAGATTTTATTGTCTAAAACAATTAAATCTTCAAAACTTGAAGCACCAATAATTGATTGAGATCAATGCCAACGCCCAGCGTGCAGGCGACGCAACAAAGCACACAGGGTGTGCGTCAAAGCCCCCAACTCTGCGCTTGAGATGGGGGCTACAAAACGGATCAGCTGCCCGCGATTTTCATGCGGTTGATCAAGACCGAGCCAATGGTCTTGGCACCCATGGTGTATTCGTCCGATCCAATGGCTTGGATGCCTTGGAACATGTCTTTGAGGTTGCCCGCAATGGTGATTTCTTGCACGGGAAAAGCGATCTGTCCGTTCTCCACCCAAAAGCCGCTGGCGCCGCGTGAGTAGTCGCCGGTGACGTAGTTCACGCCTTGACCCATCATCTCAGTGACAAACAAACCTGTGCCCAGTTTTTTGAGCATGGCGTCGAGGTCGTCGCCTGCATGCGTGAGGCGCGAGCGCATGACCAGGTTGTGCGAGCCGCCCGCATTGCCCGTGGTGGGCATGCCCAGTTTGCGGCCCGAGTAGGTGCTCAAGAAATAGCCTTGCACGCGTCCTGCATCAACCACACGACGGGCCCGGGTGGTGACCCCTTCGTCGTCAAACGGCGAACTGCCTTTGCCACGCAAGACATGGGGGTCTTCTTGGATGTCGATGTGCTTGGGGAACACGCGTTGGCCCAGCGAATCAAGCAAGAACGTGCTCTTGCGGTAGAGCGCGCCGCCGCTGACCGCCTGCACAAATCCGCCGAGCAAACCCGCTGCCACGGGCGACTCAAACAACACGGCACATTGGGTGGTGGCGATCTTGCGGGACTTCAAGCGGCTCAGGGCACGCTCGGCCGCATAGCGGCCCACGGCTTCGGGCGACGACAGCTCGTCGGCCGAACGCATGGAGGTGTACCAAGCATCACGTTGCATGCCATTGCCCTTGCCCGCGATGGGCGACACCGACAGGCTGTGGCGCGAGCTGGCATAGCCACCGCGAAAACCGTGGGTATGGGCGCTGAAGAAATGGCTTTGCTGGGCCGACACCGCCGCACCTTCGCTGTTGGTGATGCGTTTGCTGATGCGCAAGGCGGCGTCTTCGCAGCGCAAGGCCAACTGGGCGGCCTCTTCGCTGGTGATGGACCAAGGATGGAACAAATCCAACTCGGGATGGTGTCTGGCAATGTCTTGTTCGTCGGGCAAGCCCGCCATAGGGTCTTCAGCGGTGAAGCGCGCAATGTCGTAGGCCGCTTGCACGGTGCGCTCAATGGCAGCTTGGGAAAAATCTGAGGTGCTGGCATTGCCCCGGCGGTGGCCCACGTAGACGGTGACGCCGAGCGATTTGTCGCGGTTGCGCTCCACGTTTTCCAACTCGCCTTTGCGCACCGAGACACTCAAGCCACTGCCCTCTGAGGCCTCGGCCCCCGCATCGGTGGCACCAAGTTTCTTGGCGTGGCCCAGTGCCAGATCGACCAACTCTTCAAATTGGTCACGGCTATAGCTGAAACCTTGCCGCGTGGGGTGGGCGGCGCCCAAAGAGGCGCGAGAGGGTGTGGGGGTAGCTTTGCTCATATCGGCGGCTATGATACTTGTCACAGTGTTTCCCTTTGTGTTGAAGGGCAAACCGACCGCTTTGGACCCCCCTCTTTTTATGTCACGCAAACCCAAAAAAGGTTACTTCGTTCGCGGCCAATTTGTGGCCGAAGGCAGCGAACTCGACCTGGAACTCAAACGCGAGCTCAAAGGCACGGACAGTGCCAGCCGCACCGACAAAAAACGTGAAAGCGATGCGTTGCAAGACCTGGGTGTGGAGCTGCTGACTTTACGCACCGACCTGTTAGATCGGCTACAAACCCAAGGGCATTTGACAGACCAACTGCGCGAAGCCATGGCCGAAGCACGCCGCATCACCAACTTTGAAGGCAAGCGCCGTCAAATGCAGTATGTGGGTAAGTTGATGCGCAAGCTCAGTGGCGATGCTGTGACCGCCATGCGCGACACCCTCAACGAGCAACGCATGGGCAGCACCCGCGACACCTTGGCGCTGCACCTGGCCGAACACTGGCGCGACCGTTTGATTCAAGACGACAACGCTGTGTCCGAGTGGATGCTGACCTACCCCACGACCGACAGCCAGCAGTTGCGCGCCCTGGTGCGCCAAGCCTGCAAAGACGACACCACCTCCAAAGCCGATGTGGCCAAGGGCCTGCTGCCTCGCCAAGGCCGCGCTTACCGCGACATTTTTCAACTCGTCAAAACCACCTTGAGCGAGGCCGAAGACGCGGCCCGCACGCCCGAAGAAGACGACAGCGAGGTGTACAAGCCATGACCGAGACTGCCCTGCCCACACCCGATGCACGCTGCGACACCCTGAAGGTGGGCATCGTCTCGATCAGCGACCGCGCGTCCAGCGGCACTTACGAAGACAAAGGCCTGCCTGCGTTGCGCGACTGGTTGGGCCAGGCCTTGTTCAACCCCATCGACTACCACGCACGGCTGATTCCAGACGAGCAAGCCACCATCAGCCAAGCCCTGATTGAGCTGGTCGATGCGGGCTGTTCTTTGGTGCTGACCACCGGCGGCACAGGTCCCGCCATCCGTGACGTCACCCCCGAAGCCACATTGGCGGTGGCCGACAAAGAGATGCCTGGCTTTGGCGAGCAAATGCGTCAAATCAGTCTGCGCTTTGTACCCACCGCCATCTTGTCGCGCCAAGTGGCGGTGATTCGTGGCCACAGCCTGATCATCAATTTGCCCGGCCAGCCCAAATCGATCCAAGAAACCTTGGGCGGCTTGAAAGACGCCGACGGCAAGCAATTGGTAGACGGCATCTTTGCCGCCGTCCCTTATTGCATCGACTTGATTGGTGGCCCCTACATGGAAACGCGCGACGCGTTTTGCAAAGGCTGGCGGCCTAAAACAGCGATCAAGTCCAAGCGGATGT
>CAIMWY010000081.1 GCA_903845315.1 uncultured Burkholderiales bacterium | reverse complement strand
GCTATGTGGGGGGTGTTGTCTTTGGGGAGTCGATTTGTGTGCCCTATGCCCACCAAGTTTGGACGGATATGGGCTACTTCTTTGAACCCGAGTTTGAAGATCGTTTGCAAAACGTCTGTCAGCGTTTTGTTGCCTTGACACAGGCGCAAGTAATAGCCAAGTCGTCGACTTTTTTTGAAAAACTTTGAGTTCATATGGCGCACTTACTCGTGATCGAATTGCCCGGCGGCAATGACACCGACATCTTGCAAGCCGCGTACGAGAGAGGTGACGCCGTCACGTTGTTAACGGCGGATCTGGCCCTCTATGAACAACAGGCCGATGTACGCCCTTGGGTCGAACGTGCCAGAACATGCATCGAAGTGCCAGACTTTGATTTCAACACCGTGCAAGACAAGGTATTGGCCTGCCATCGTGAATGCCCCATCGAGGCGGTGTTGTGCTTGTTGGACATTCGGTTGATTGAAGCGGCCCAACTTGCCCGTGTGCTGAATTTGAAATTTCTCAACCCAGCCTCTGCCGAGCTGCTGCGTGACAAATTCAATGTGCGCACACGCTTGAAAGAACACGGCATCACCCAACCAGCTTTCGCATTGGCCACCACCAACCTAGCGCTCCAACAGGCGGTGCAAGACATCGGCTTGCCTGTGCTGATCAAACCAGCAGATGGGTATGGCTCGCAAAACGTGGTCGTGCTCCAGACCGAACTTGACCTGGATCCTGTCATGTCGCCTCTCGAAGACATGTTGCCCTCACGTGCCGACTATGGCCTTGGCGTCAAAGCGAATGACCGCTTGCTGGTAGAGCGCTACATGCCCGGCATCGTGGTGGGCTGCGACACCTTCACGCAAGACGGCGTGCACCAGCTGTTGGGTATCAATGAAAAAGTTTTTTTTGAACGGCCCTCATTTGCCATTCAAGGTGGTTGCTTCACGCCCAACCAAGGACAGTTTCAAATCCTTGAAGACTATGTGTTTGCGCTGCTTGACGCAGTGGGTTTTGATTGTGGCGCGACGCATATCGAGTTGATGGTGTCGCAAGACGCCATTCATCTGGTTGAAATCAATGCCCGTCTGGTGGGCGCAAAGATTCCGCGCTTGATGGCCTATGCCCTGCACCGCTCGGTGCATTCAGATTTGATTGACCTCCATTTGGGCTTACCGCTGCACCCCTTGACAGTCACTCACGATGTGGCGGTCACACGTTGGATCGTGGCGGACAGAAACGGCGTTCTGGACAGAGTCGAATGGACGGCTTTGAGCGATGCGCGTATTTGCTGCGTGGAAATTTTGAAACACACAGGGGAGCCTGTGCGTGAGCCAATGGAGAACGCGGATCGCATCGGTTACGTGATGACTTGCGCTTCGAGCCGTGAGGATGCTGAAGCCTTGGCCATGCAGTTTGTGGCCAATGCAACAGTTCACATGAACAAAGATGGGCGCGAGATGTCTCTCGTCAGTCCAGTTTAGCGCCGGACTTTTTCACCACCTCTGACCAGCGCGCCAACTCTGTGCCGAGAAATTTGGCAAAGTCGTCGGCCCCTAAGAAGGCAGGGTCGGCGCCTTGGTCGGTCATGCGACTGCGCACCTCGGCTTGAGCGAGCACGGTCTTGAACGCGTCGCTGAGTTGCTGCACCACGTCTTTGGGTGTGCCCACGGGCGCCAAGAAACCATAAAAGCCCACCACCTCAAACCCAGGCAAGCCGCTTTCCATCACGGTGGGCACATCGGGCAGGGCCACGCTGCGTTCTTGGCTGGTCACGGCCAGGGCGCGCACCTTGCCTTGGCGGTGGTAATTGGCCGCTTGTGGAATGCTCTCTGCCATGAACTGCACTTGACCCGCCATCAGGTCGGTGAAGGCGGGTGCACTGCCCCGGTAAGGGATGTGCACCATGAACAAGCCGGTGGCGTTTTTGAACATCTCGGGCGCCAAGTGGCTGATGCCACCATTGCCTGCCGAGCCGTAGTTGATTTGCCCGGGGCGTGCCTTGGCGTAGGCGATGAATTGGGGCAGGGTGGTGACGGGCAACTTGGGGTTGACCAACAAAGCCAGAGGTTGCATGGCGGTGCGCGCCACGGGCACAAAGTCGCGCAGCGTGCCATACGGCAGCTTGGTGTAGAGCGCGGGGTTGATCACCATCACGCCGGTATTGGCCAGCATCAAGGTGTGGCCATCGGGGGCAGACTTCATCACTTCTTGGGCGCCCACCGTGCCGCCAGCGCCAGACTTGTAGTCAATCAACACGGGTTGCCCGATCACGGTTTGCAGCTTGTCGGCCAGCAGTCGGGCATGCAGGTCCAAGGGGCCACCCGCAGGAAAACCCACCACGATGCGAATGGGCTTGGTGGGGAAGCTGGCTGCCAGAGCAGGGGTGGCAAGCGCTAGCGCAAGTGCCGGACCCAGAGAGACAAGTAATCCGTGCAGGATGCGTCGTGTCTGGGTCATGGCGGTTTCTCCTCTAAGGCAAGCTGGCAGCATAAACCGCCATCGCCTCAATCTCTTCGTCGGTCAAGCTGCGTGCTGCACTGCCCATGGTGCCGTCCATGTCGGCGCGCGCGCCAGAGCGCAGATTGCGCAGTTGGTGGCTGAAGTACTCGCTGGATTGTCCGGACAAGCGTGGCACATGTTTTTGGCCTTGCAGTTGGGCGCCGTGGCATGACGAACAATACTGTTGCTGCGCAATCACTTGGCCTCTGGCAATTTTGCCGGCATCACCACCGGCTTGTGCGGGGGGCGCTGGCAGTGCGGCGTAGTGCGCCGCAATGTCGCGCATGTCTGTGTCGCTCAGTTGAGCCACGGTAACTTCCATGCCGCCACCCTTGCGCCGCTGCTCACGAAATTGCAGCAGTTGGTAGAACACCGACAGTGGCGGCTGCGCGGCCAAATGCGGTACCCCGGGAACGGCCGAGATGCCCAACTCGCCATGACAGGCATTGCACACCTGCGCTTTGGCCTTTCCTGCCACCGCATCGGGGGCAGACCAAGCCAGCTGCGTGACGAGCGCTGACGTAAAAAAGGCCATTCCTTGAATGGCCTTTGAGAGCTCCAAGAAGCTCATTTCGCGTAGGTCACGCGAAAGATCGCGCCCGCTACATCGTCAGACACCAGCATCGAGCCGTCTTTCAAGACATGCACGTCAGCAGGGCGGCCAAAGTAGTCTTCGCCCGAAGCCCAGCCAGAGATGAAGACTTCTTTTTTGGTCACGTTGCCTTTGGTATCGAGCACCACACGCACCACGTCATAGCCGGTTTTCTTGGTGCGGTTCCAAGAGCCATGTTCAGCGATGAAGATGTTGTTCTTGTACTCGGCAGGGAACTGCTTACCGGTGTAAAAGCGCATGCCCAAAGCCGCCACGTGTGGGCCAATCTTCAAGGCAGGTTTGTCGAACTCGTCACAGCTGCGGCCCTTGCCATGGTCAATGTCTAGCAAATCACCTTGGTGGCAGAAGGGGTAGCCAAAGTTCATGCCTTTGCGGGTGAGGCGGTGCAAGGTGTCGTTGGGCAGATCGTCGTTCACCCAATCGCGCGCATTATTGGTGAACCAGAGTTCTTTGGTGACGGGGTGGAAGTCCATGCCCACGCTGTTGCGCACGCCGTGTGCCATGGTCTCGAGGATGTTGGTCTTGAGGTTCAAGCGCACGATGGTGGCGTGCGTGACCGGTTGAACCACGATATTGGCAGGGGTGCCAATTTGGAAATACAGGTAGTTGCCATCTGGGCTCAACTTCATGAACTTCCATCCGTGGGCTTCGTCTTTGGGCAACGCGTCAAATACCACCACAGGTGCGGGTGGGTTGTCCAAATTGGCTTCGATGTTGTCGTAGCGAATGATGCGCGACAACTCGGCCACATACAGCGAGCCGTCTTTGAAGGCCACGCCGTTGGGGCGGTGCAGGCCTTTGGCAATGGTTTTGACTTCGCGCTTGTCGCCTTTGTCGATCACGGCATACACATTGCCGGTGAAACGGGTGCCTACAAACAAGGTGCCGCTGGGGCTTTGCACCATGGAGCGAGCGTTCGGCATGCCCGTGGCCCACAGCTCAACTTTGAAGCCGGCTGGCGCCTTGAGGTTTTGGGTCGGAATCTCACTGGCGGGCAGTGCGGTCATTCCGGGTGGGTTCGGTGTCAAGTTCAGCGCCATTTGATCGGGCGTCCGTCCTTGGGCCCAGGTGGGCGGAATGGCGGGGGCTGCGGCAGCAGGCGCGGCAGCTTGTGCAAATGCACCAGCGCTGGCGAGGCCAAGGCCCAAGGTGAGTGCTGCGTTTTGCAGCGTGCGGATGAAGCGTCGTTGTTGCACGGAGGTCTCCTTGTGTGAGGAGTCGGATTTAAAACGAAGTCAAACCGAGGCCGAGTCGCAAAGGCGATTCACGGCCTATAAGTGCGGGTAAGTGCTAGTGCTGATGTCAAAGTGGCAGGCGACTTTGCACACCCAGCACCCAAGAGCGGGGCAGGCCCGGCTCGAAATACTGGCTGCTCGATTGGTTGACGATGACCGAGCCCACGGCGCTGCGGTTGCTCAGGTTGTCGATGCCCACAAAGGCTTCTACTTGCGCGGTGCCCACCGCGTAGCGCTGACGCACACGGGCATTGAGCACACCAAAACCTGCGGCGCTGGCGATGTTGTTGTCGTCGGCCCACAGCTGTGAGCGTGCCATCCAATCCAAGGCCACCTCAGTGCCCAAGGCTGGCTTGCGCGCTGTGCCACTGAAACCCTGTTGCGACCATTGCAGTGAACTGAAGAGTTGTCGCTGGGGGATACCAGGCAGTTTGTTACCCGCCAACACACTGTTGAAACCTTGGGTGTAGCTGGCTTGCATGAGGGTGGCTGACGCCAGGCCGCGCCAGTGCGGGTTGAGCTGCTGGCGCCACGACAGCTCCAGGCCGTCTCGCTGTGTTTGGCTGGCGTTGGTGTAGGCGGTTTTGCCGCCAGCAGACAGCGACGACACGATCTCGTTGTCGGTGGTGATGCGAAACCAAGCGGCGTCTATGCGTGTGGCGGCAGATGGCGCCCACTTGCTGCCGACTTCCAAGTGCTGGCTGCGTGCGGCCAGCAAGTTGGGGTTGAACAAGCCCACCACCGAGCTTGCGCTTTTGGTGTAGGCCGCTTCTGACAGCGTGGGTGTTTCAAAACCCTTGCCTTGGTTGATGTAGAGGTTGAGGCTGTCGCTGGCATGCCAGGTCAGCCCCAAGATGGGGTTGGTGGCGGTGTAACTGGCGGAGCCGGAGCCGTCTTTGCCGTCGCTCAAGTAGTCGTCCCGGCTTTTGAGGTCTACGCTGCTGCGGCGCACCCCGGTGACGACCGTCCATCGCTCGCCCAAGTGCCAATTGATTTGCCCAAAGTAGTCCAAGTTGTCGGCCTCGTTCATTTCGTTGCGTGTGGCCAAGCCGGTTTGGTTGCCAAAGGCGGTGCTCCCACCTTGGCGTTGTTCACCTGCATGGTCTTTGTCGACGCCCACCACCCAGTCGATGCGGGTGTCTCCCAAGCCGCGGCCTTTGCCCTTGAGCTGAACACCCATACCGTCAAAGTGGCGGCTCAAGCCGACCCAGGTGCCCGCGTTGGGCGTGGTGCTGGAGGCTTGGTATTGCAGGTTGTCGCGCATGCCACTGTAGACGCGGGCTTGCAGCGCCAGGTCGTGGTCGATGCGGTGTTCCAGCACACCACCCAACTGCTCTTGCTTGACGGTTTTGCGGGCTCCGTTGCTGATGGCGTTGGTGCCCGCCATGTCGGGGGTGCTGAGCTGAGTGGCAGTGAGTCCTAGTGCATCTTTGGCATAAGGCATGTCAAACACATTGACGATGAGCTTGAAGCGGGTGTCGGGTTGGGCGTCCACCGTGATCACGCTGTTGAGTTGCTGGCGCCGAGCGTCGCTGTTGGCGCGGTAGCCACTGATGCCAAAGGAGCTGTAGTCGGCCACGATGCCGACTTGGCCCAGGCGGTCGCTCATTTGCCAGTCGGTGCGTGTCATGCCAAACGAGCCGACGAAGAGCTGATTTTGCAACTCGGGCCCAGTGCCTGCTTCGCGCGTGAAGGTTTGAATCACCCCCCCCGAGGCATTGCCATACAACTGGGCCAGTGGGCCGGTGAGCACCTCGATGCGCTCGGTTGATGTCAGGCTGACCGTGGAGGCTTGGCCCTGGCCATCGGGGATGGTGGCCGGTATGCCATCGGTGATGAGGCGGATGCCACGCAAACCAAACGCCGCACGTGCGCCAAAGCCCCGGATTGAAATTTGCACATCTTGCGCGTAGTTGTTGCGGTTCAAGGCCACCACACCGGGCACGCGGTTGAGCGCGTCGGACAGGTTGACCTGGGGGCCGCTGCTGCGTAGGGTGTCGGCGTCGATGGTGTACACCGAGGCGGGAGCGTCGAACTGCTTTTGCGCCAAACGGCCGCTTTGCACCGTGATCTCAGGCAAGGCGTCGGTTTGAATTTGGGCCAATACCGGTCCAGACATGGCGCACCAGGCGCTGGCAGCAAGCAGTCGATTCAGCACACGCAACTTTCGTCAATGACAGGATGGAGAGCGATCTTAGGGGGCACGCGCCCGGTTTCAGTTGCATGGGTGACACCCGTTTGGCGTTAAGTCAGTAGAGTGCCGCATGAGCAATCAAGGCGCAGGTTTTGAATTCCCGACAAATGCCAGGTTAAGCGAATGAGCACACACACCCTCCACGCCCCTAAAAACTTATCAGGCGACATCTGGGGCGGCTTTGCCGCCATGCTGGTGGCCCTGCCTTCGGCCATTGCCTTTGGCGTGACCATCTTCTCGCCTTTGGGCGCGGAGTTTGGCGCCAAAGGCGCCTTGGCCGGCATGCTGGGCGTGGCGGCTTTGGGTTTGATTGCCGCCACCTTTGGCGGCACCCAGCGTTTGATCTCGGCACCTTGTGCGCCTGCTGCTGCTGTGCTGTCGGCGCTCACCATCCAAATGACGCAGCAAGGCAGCGGCGTGGGTGGGGTGGTGATGACCTTGTTTTTGGTGGCGCTCTTGAGCAGCTTGGTGCAGATTTCGTTTGGTTTGCTGCGCATTGGCGAGTTGATCAAGTACATGCCGTTCCCGGTGGTCAGCGGCTACCTCAGTGGCGTGGGCTTGATCATTGTGATGAGCCAACTCCCTAAGTGGATGGCTTTGCCCAAAGGCATGAACTGGTGGCAGGGCTTGATGGCGCCGGCGCTGTGGCAACTGCCCAGTTTGTTGATTGGCGCCGCCACGGCAGGCGTGATGCTGTTGGCCCCACGCTTGTCCAGCCGTGTGCCAGCGGTGATTCAAGGCCTGATGGCCGGCATGGCCACGTATTGGCTGTTGGCTTTGACGGCTTGGCCCGAACTGACTGCACTGCATGACAACCCCTTGATCATTGGCCCGCTGGCCGTGGGCGGCGAGGGCTTGCTGGACACTTTGACGGGCCCTTGGAAAAGTTTGGCCGAGTCAGGCTTGCCGCATTGGGAGCAGATCGTGTTTCCGGCCATGACCTTGGCGGTGTTGTTGTCGATTGATACGCTCAAAACCTGTGTGGTGCTGGACGCATTGACGGGGTCACGCCACAACTCGAACCAAGAGCTGATTGGTCAGGGCTTGGGCAATTTGGCTTCTGCCTTGATCGGTGGCGCGCCGGGCGCAGGCACCATGGGCGCGACCTTGGTCAACAAAGCCAGTGGCGGCGCCACTTATTTGTCTGGGGTGTTCCAGGGACTTTGGTCCTTGCTGGCCATTGTCTTGCTCACTTCGCTGATCGCGTGGGTGCCTGTGGCGGCTTTGGCTGCCTTGTTGATCGTCATTGGCTTCAAGATGATTGACTGGCATTCGTTTCAGATGGCCCGCTCCAAAGACACGGTGCTCGACTTCGGTGTGATCGTGTTGGTGGTGATCGTGGCCAACACCGTGAGTTTGATTGCGGCGTCGGGCGTGGGCGTGGCCTTGGCGATCTTGTTGTTTTTGCGTGAGCAAATTCACACCTCCACCATTCGACGCAAAACATTCGGTAGTAAGGTCTTTTCCTTGCGCGT
>CAIMWY010000080.1 GCA_903845315.1 uncultured Burkholderiales bacterium | reverse complement strand
TGGATCGAAAACAGCACGCCACGGCTTTTGAGTGCGTTGTTGTTTTGGTTCAAGATGAAAGCCACGCGCACTGTGCGCGGCTCGTCTTCGTCTGCGATCAAAAAGTCGCTGCGGATATGAAGTTCGCCGTTGTCTTCTTCGTAGAAACGGGCGGATTCCTCAATGTCCTCGTCCATCGCGTCTTCGGGGATGGACAGTCCGTAGTACTGCTTGATCCAGCGCTTTTCCTCCAGCGTAGGCGCTTCAAGGTCTACCCAGATAGGTTGAAATTTAGAGAGTTCTTCCAGCGACTCGATCTCTTCTTGGAAGAGACGGCCGTTGGCCAGCGTAAAAATATTGAGCATCGCAGGCGTGGTGTCTGTGCACCGGAGTTCGAAGGTGTGAAATACAGCAGCTTTCGAATCTGGTCGGCACCCAAGGCCTTGAAAGACTCGAAAGCTACCAACTAGGGTAGGTTTCCAAGGAGATTGCTCCGCTGTTAAAGACCATGAATTATGGCATTGCTCTTCGATGTTTAGGGGTTTTTACGGGGCAACATTTTTATGTTTCTTTGCCATCGCCCCATTGCGTTTTTGCGGCACAGGGCGCATAGTGAAACTGCCAATTCACCAAAGGAGGCTCTTATGAATTTGACGATCAGCGGTCACCACCTTGAAATTACTCCTGCCTTGCGCAATTACGTGACCGGCAAGCTCGATCGCATCACCCGACATTTCGACCAAGTGGTCGACGTGAAAGTGTTACTGAGCATAGAAAACCAAAAAGAGAAAGAAGGCCGCCAAAAAGCCGAATGCAATATTCACGTCAAAGGCAGCGACATGTTTGCAGAAAGCGCTCACCAAGATCTGTACGCAGCCGTGGACGAACTGGTTGATAAATTGGACCGCCAAGTGGTTCGCCACAAAGATCGCTTGCAGAGTCATCATCATGAAAGCCCTAAGCGAATCATGTGACATTTTTGAATCCAAAAGAACTCAAACCGTCAGTCAAAAACTGGCGGTTTTCTTTTTTCACAGGGTTTTCATCAGGTGCATAATCTGCCGCTAAACCATGAACCGACTTGCGACCATCTTGCCTCCTGCACAAGTGCTTGTGCACATGGAGGTCACCAGTAAAAAGCGCGCCTTTGAAGAGGCTGGGCTCTTGTTTGAGAGCTTGCATGGATTGAGTCGTGCCTTGGTGGCTGACAGCTTGTTTGCCCGCGAGCGCCTTGGTTCCACCGGTTTGGGTCATGGCGTGGCCATTCCCCATGGGCGCATCAAAGGTCTCAAGTCGCCGATGGCGGCGGTTTTCCAGTTGGCCCAGGCCATTGGATTCGATGCGCCAGATGAGCAGCCTGTCAACTTGCTGATCTTCTTGCTGGTGCCTGAAGCATCGACGCAAAAACACCTAGAAATTTTGTCGGAAATTGCGGAGTTGTTGAGTGACACAGCTTTGCGAGAAACCATCAAAACCTGCAGTGACGCAGGCGAGCTACACCGCATCATTTCTACTTGGAACGCTGTCTCGTTTTGAAACCTACCGTCATCAGCGCTGACGTTTTATTTGAAGAGTTTCGCGGCAAGCTGCGATGGGAATGGGTTGCGGGTTTGAGTGCCTCCGAGCGCCCTTTTGATGAAGTCGCCGTGCGTGCTGCTCGTTCAGGCGCAGATTTGGTTGGCTATCTGAACTACATCCACCCCTACCGTGTGCAAATTTTGGGCGAACGAGAAATTGCCTACATCGTCAAAGGCAACACGGCCGATTGTGTGCGTCGCGTTTCACGCATCGTCACCTTAGAGCCTCCATTCTTGGTCTTGGCCGATGGTCAAACCGCCCCAGACGAACTGCTTGCCATGTGCGAAAGGGCGCAAATCCCGATGTTCGCCACGGCGGAATCGGCAGCGTTCGTCATCGATGTCTTACGCGCTTATTTGTCAAAACACTTTGCCGATCGCACCTCGATGCACGGTGTGTTCATGGACATTTTGGGGCTCGGCGTGATGATCACAGGCGAGTCTGGTCTAGGCAAAAGCGAGCTGGGCTTAGAGCTCATTTCACGGGGCAACGGGTTGGTGGCCGATGATGCGGTGGATTTATTCCGTATCAACCAAGCCACCATTGAAGGTCGCTGCCCTGAGTTGTTGCAAAACTTGCTGGAAGTGCGTGGCATTGGCTTGCTCGACATCCGTGCTATTTTTGGCGAGACGGCAGTGCGTCGCAAGATGCGTCTCAAGTTGATCGTGCACTTGGTGCGCAAAGAAACATTGGAGCGTGACTACGATCGCCTACCCCACGAGCCCTTGACTCAAGACGTCTTGGGCGTGCCTATACGCAAAGTGGTGGTTCAGGTAGTGGCTGGACGCAACATCGCCGTTTTGGTGGAGGCCGCGGTGCGCAACTCAATTTTGCAGTTGCGTGGTGTCGACACTTACCAAGAATTCATTGCTCGCCATCGACGTGCCATGTCGGGGTCTTGACGCAGGGCGCGGCTTGATCAAGTGTTGCCTGGGCGGTGCGCGCAAGTTTTCTTGCTGCAATGCGCATACAAGCTCAGGGCGTGGTCGGCAATTTCAAACCCCTTCTTTTTCGCCACCTTGATTTGTAGGGCTTCAATGTCTGCGTCGTGGAACTCTTCCACGCGGCCGCAGTCGAGGCAAACCAAATGGTCGTGGTGTTCGCCTTGGTTGAGTTCGTAGACGGCGCGCTCACTTTCAAAATGGCTGCGTTTGAGAATGTCTGCCTGTTCGAACTGCATCAGCACCCGATAAACCGTGGCCAAGCCGATGTCAACCTGTTGCTGCAGCAACTGACGGTATACGTCCTCTGCCGTCATGTGACGTTGTGTCCCCGCTTGAAACAGCTCCAAAATTTTGAGCCGCGGCAAGGTGACCTTTAGGCCAATGTTTTTGAGCTCGTCCGCGTGTGCCATGTTGTTCATCCATTCGGGTTTAAGAGCTGCCCGCTACAATGAACTGATCATATCCTTACCGCCCATTTCGGCCTTTCACGCCATGTTTGAACTCTGTCGAAAAGCCTCCCATTCTTTGCGCCTCATTGGGATTACTTTCAGTGTGCTGATGGGGCTTGGTTTGTCCGCCTGTTCGAGCATCCTCACCCCGTATCGGCCTGAGGTGGTGCAAGGTAATTTCGTGTCCAGCGAGCAGGTGCAGGCTTTGCGCATGGGAATGCCACGCCAAGCTGTGCGCGACATCTTGGGCACGCCTTTGGTCACCAGCTTGTTCCATGGCGAGCGATGGGACTATGCATTTACCATCCGTCGTCAAGGCGCCGAGCCGCAACAACGGCGCTTGAGTGTTTTCTTCAAAGCTGACGTTTTGGACCGCCTAGAAGGGGATCCCTTGCCGACGGAGGCAGAGTTTGCTGCCAAGGTGGATACCCGACGCCCAATAGCAAAGACGCCTGTTATGCAGGCGTCAGAGGAAGCCTTGTCAAAGTTCCCGCCCAAAGCCTTGCCTGCTTTGCCAGCCGCCGCGCCAGCCATCGGGGCAGGCAATTACCCGCCGCTTGAAAGTCCATGAACATGAGCCCTTCACCCGACAAATTGCGCATCGCCATTGCTGGTGCCAGTGGCCGTATGGGGCAGATGCTGATAGAGGCGGTAAGCCAATCTGAAGATTTGCAACTCAGCGGTGCCTTGGATGTCGCGTCGAGCCCCGGCATTGGCAACGATGCCACGGGCTTTTTAGGTCAAGCCAGCGGCGTCACCATCGGCGGGGACGTTCGTGGGGGGCTGAAAAAAAGCCAAGTCTTGATTGACTTCACGCGACCCGAGGGCACCTTGGCTCACTTGGCCATGTGCCGCGAGCTGGGTGTGAAGCTGGTCATCGGCACCACAGGCTTCACCGATGCACAAAAAGCAGACATTGCTGCTGCCTCACAAGACATTGCCATCGTGATGGCGCCCAACATGAGCGTGGGCGTCAATGTGACCTTAAAGCTGTTGCAAATGGCGGCACAGGCCATGCCCACCGGGTATGACATCGAAATCATCGAAGCCCATCACCGTCACAAGGTGGATGCACCTTCGGGCACCGCCTTGAAGATGGGCGAAGTGATTGCCCAAGCTTTGGGGCGTGATCTCAAGGACTGTGCCGTGTACGAACGCTATGGCCACACCGGAGAACGTGACCCGTCCACCATCGGCTTTGCTACCATCCGAGGCGGCGACATCGTGGGCGATCACACCGTCTTGTTTGCCGGAACCGGCGAGCGCATAGAAGTGACGCACAAGTCTTCGAGCCGCGCCACCTATGCACAGGGAAGCCTGCGAGCTGCCCGTTTCTTGGCCAACCAGAGCAAGGGGCTGTTTGATATGTTTGACGTGCTGAATTTGCGATGAATCCCTCGACTTTTAGTTCAGAGGTAGACGTGTTGAGCTTGACATTGAGATTGCTTTTATTGGCGATGTCGGTGGCCAGTTGGAGCGTCATTGCCTACAAAACTTGGTTTTTGCGTAGAGTGGTTGCTGACCTCTTTGCTTCAAGAGGGGCTTTTTGGCAGGCACGTGATAAGCCGCAGGCCTTGCTTGCGCTTGCGGCGCTGGATCGCATGCAGGTGCTACTGCCTTTGGCGCAGGCCGATCAACATTTGTTGGCAGGCACCGTAGGCACGCAAGCTGGGCAGGCTGACCAACGAACCCGAGTGTTGCGCGATGCCTTGCATGGCGTCTTGCATCGTTTGCAGTCAGGGCAGGTCTTGCTTGCCACTGTGGGGGCCACCGCGCCTTTTGTTGGTTTATTGGGCACGGTATGGGGCATCTACCATGCTTTGGTGGGTATTGCCGCGGCCACACAATTCACACTTGAGCATGTGGCTGGCCCAGTGGGGGAGTCCCTGGTCATGACGGCTGCAGGTTTGGCGGTGGCTTTGCCCGCAGTGGTGGCCTTTAACATCATGGGGCGAGTGATCAGCCGCGTTGAGCAAGAGTTGGAAGGCTTTGCCCACGACCTGAGGGCGATGTGAATGTCCTTCGGCCGCATAAAGCACACGCCACGGCAAGCGCCCATGAGCGACATCAACGTAACCCCCATGGTCGATGTGATGCTGGTGCTGTTGGTGATCTTCATCATCACAGCGCCTTTTATGGCCAGTGCGTTGCACCTGAGTTTGCCAAACGCTAAATCAGCCCAGCCCAATGCGCCGGCGCGATTCGTTCATGTGCAACTCAATGCCCAAGGACAAGTTTTTCTAGAAAATAAACCCTTGGCATTGCCTGAATTGGCCAAAGCTTTGCGCGATCGTGCGAACCAGGCCGCTTCCACTGAGGACGGCGAATTACCAGAAGTCCAGCTACAGGCAGATGCTGATGTGTCTTATGGTCGAGTGGTCGAAGTGATGGACTTGGCACAGTTGGCAGGCATGAACCGCATCGCCTTTGCTGCCGACCGCAAGCCAGCCGCAGCCAAGCCCTAAAATCTTCCCATTCCCGCCTTTTGCCAAGGCGATGCGCCCCGAAGCCGTGCGGGGTTTTCAGACCAATTCCATGCAAGACAAATACAACCACACCGAGGTCGAACG
>CAIMWY010000079.1 GCA_903845315.1 uncultured Burkholderiales bacterium | reverse complement strand
CTTGATGTCGCTGCGTTTTTGAATCTGGGTGGTGTGTGCTTGCATCATCGCGCCTGGATGGAAGGCGGTGATCTGGTTGTTGTCGCGATCCGTCATGATCATGGCTTGTGCGGTGTACGTGCCGTCAACTTGGCGCACAAACTCGGTTGAGATTCCTAGATCTTTCAATCGCTGAAAATAATCTGTGCCGTCGGTTCCCAGCGTGGCCATGGGCAAAGGCGTACCGCCCAAAATCTTCAAGCTGTAGGCAATATTGCCTGCGCAACCGCCAAAGTCTCTGCGCAATGCAGGGACCAAAAAAGACACATTCAAGATGTGCAATTGCTCGGGCAAGATTTGCTCTGCAAATCTTCCTTCAAAGCTCATGATGGAGTCAAACGCGAGCGAACCGCAAATCAGCGAAGCCATAAAAATACTTTCTCAATCAAGGGTAAAAAATCAAAGCGCGGAAACCAGACACTTGCTCGCTGAGCTTGGGTTCAAGTTCAAAGTGCAATGTGACCCGTGCATCACGCAAAGCCGCAATGTGTTCGTTCAAGGCCATCTCTTGAAGTGAAAAAACCCGGCGTACAACGACTTGGTCCTGCAAGTCGGTGAGGTTGAGTTCCAAATACGGCGTGGCCACGGGATGGTGTTGGGCGTTTTTGATACGAAGCTGCAAGGTGTAGCCACCCTTTGCGTCTTCGTTGAAACTGCTATTTTCAATTTGCAGAGAATCAGGCTCACGCGGCCATGTCACCTCACACCCCACTGGCGCGCACAAAGCCTGCAGAACTGGCTTCAAGTCGGGTTCTTCTGCAGCCAGCACATGTCTGTGGGACAGCACCATCTGCCACATCAGTATCAACAGCAGCAAGCCGCTCACCCCCCCCCACATGCCTGAACCCGTTGAAGCAGATGAAGATGCGGGGATGGGGGGGCTTGCAGTGAGGACCTGCGACGAGGCATCCATTCGATGACTGTCCTGCTGAGCCTGCTCAGGCGAAGGCGCAGGCGACTCTATGAGGTTTGTCGACTCGACATGTTTTTCTGCCTCAAACACGACGCCACAGCGACCACAGCGCACCCAGCCATTCGCCAAAGCGAGTTGCTCTGACGACACCTTAAAGGCCGTGGTGCATTCTGGGCAGTGGGTGATGTTCATCTGCAAAGCGCCGTCATCAAGACCCATCCTTCTTGCGTGTCACTGACTTGCAAGTCGCAGTAGGGGGCATAGGCATTGATCAGCTCTTGGGCTTGGCGTTCCAAAATTCCCGCCAACACCAAATGCCCACCCGCATCAACATGCTCACGCAGCAAAGGGGCCAACACCTTCAAGGGCGTGGCCAAGATATTGGCCAACACCGTCTGATACGTCCCTTTAGCTTTGTCTGGAAACCCCGCATTCAGTTGCACCCCATTGGCGTCGGCATTGAGCACCGTCGATCTAACAGCCGCTTCGTCAATGTCAACGGCATCGACCGACATCGCGCCATACAAAGCTGAACCAATCGCCAAAATACCTGAGCCACAGCCGTAATCCAGCACGCGCTGGTGTGTCACATCGTGGGTGGCAATCCACCGCAAACACATGCGTGTGGTCGGATGCGTGCCGGTACCAAAAGCCAAGCCGGGGTCCAATCGGATCACCTTCTGAGCCTGGGCAGGAGGTTCATGCCACGTCGGCACAATCCAAAACTCTGGCGTGATCTCCACAGGCGCAAACTGCGACTGCGTCAAGCGCACCCAGTCTTGATCGGCCACCTCTTGTACGCCCAAGGTTTGGCAGTTGCTGAAAAAATCTTGGGCGCTCAACAACCTTGAAGCTTCATCGGCAGCAGCTCCATCGGTAAACAAGGCGATGATGCGCGAGCGTTGCCAACCCTCTTTGGGAGGCGGCATTCCCGGCTCACCAAATAAGGCTTGTTCGGCATCGGTTTGCGCATCGGCATCTTCTACCGAGACACTCAAAGCATCCAGGGCCTCCAGCGCATCGCACGCCGTATCGACCTGCGCCTCAGGGCACAAAAGGCGCAACTCCACCATCAGCGCTTGTGAGCAGCAAGCCACTCTTCCAGGTAATGAATGTTGGTGCCTCCCGCCATGAACTTGGCGTCGACCATCAACTCGCGGTGCAAGGGCACGTTGGTGTTGATACCTTCAACCAAGGTCTCGGCCAAGGCCGTGCGCATCCGCGCCAGGGCTTGGTCACGGGTATCGCCATACACAATGATTTTGCCAATCATCGAATCGTAGTTGGGCGGCACAAAGTAATTGGTGTAAACATGTGAATCCACCCGAACACCAGGCCCACCTGGTGCGTGCCACATGGTGATGCGCCCGGGTGATGGCGTGAATTTGAAAGGGTCTTCGGCATTGATACGACACTCAATCGAATGGCCTCGAATCTGGATGTCACGTTGCGTGAAAGGCAATTTCAAGCCAGCGGCCACCATGATCTGAGTTTTCACGATGTCGATGCCCGTGATGTACTCGGTCACCGGATGCTCCACCTGAACGCGGGTGTTCATTTCAATAAAATAGAACTCGCCATTTTCATACAAGAACTCAAACGTACCTGCCCCGCGATACCCGATCTTTTTACAAGCCGCAGCGCAGCGCTCGCCAACTTTTTCAATCAGCTTGCGAGGAATGCCAGGGGCCGGCGCTTCTTCAATCACTTTTTGGTGACGACGTTGCATGGAACAATCGCGCTCACCCAAATACACCGCGTTCTTGAACTTGTCAGCCAAAATTTGAATTTCGATATGGCGCGGGTTTTGGAGGAACTTCTCCATGTAGACGGCAGGGTTTCCAAATGCAGAAGCCGCTTCAGCCTTGGTCATTTGCACGGCGTTGATCAGCGCAGCTTCGGTGTGCACCACGCGCATGCCGCGTCCGCCGCCACCGCCAGCGGCTTTGATGATGACGGGATAGCCCACACTCTTTGCGGTACGTCGAATTTGCGCTGGGTCATCGGGCAACTCACCCTCAGAACCCGGCACACAGGGCACGCCTGCCTTGATCATGGCCTGTTTGGCCGACACCTTGTCGCCCATGATACGGATCGACTCAGGCGTAGGGCCAATGAATTGGAAACCGCTTTTTTCAACCCGTTCGGCGAAGTCTGCGTTTTCGCTCAAAAAACCATAACCGGGATGAATGGCTTCGGCATCGGTCACTTCAGCCGCCGCAATGATGGCAGGCATATTGAGATAACTCAGCGAAGAAGCGGCCGGTCCAATGCAGACCGCCTCGTCTGCCAACTTGACGTATTTAGCTTCGCGATCGGCCTCGGAGTACACCATCACCGCCTGCACGCCCAATTCGCGGCAGGCACGCTGAACGCGCAGGGCAATTTCGCCTCGGTTGGCAATCAGAATTTTTTTGAACATGAACTGCTGCCCTTTATTCGATCACGAACAAAGGTGCGCCGTATTCCACAGCCTGCCCGTTTTGAGCCAAGATTTGTGAGACGGTGCCCGACTTGTCGGCTTCAATCTCATTCAAGATCTTCATCGCTTCGATGATGCAAATGGTCTCGCCTTCTTTGACTTGGCTGCCAATTTCTACAAACGCCTTGGAACCCGGGCTGGATGAACGGTAGAAAGTACCCACCATGGGAGACTTGACGGTATGACCTATCGCAAGCTCTGGCTCAGCAGCAGGCGCAGCCGCCACAGGCGCAGCAACAGCGGCTGACACAGGCGCAGCCACTGAAGTGACCACTGCCGCAGGAGTTGGAACACTCTTGACAATTCTGACCTTGCCTTCTGCCTCGGTGATTTCGAGTTCAGAGACATTCGAGTCGGAGACCAGATCGATCAGTGTCTTGAGTTTTCTCAAATCCATAAATATATCCTATTTGTTGCGAAAGACCCCTGAATTTACACCAAAAATGCGTCTCTCAGATTAAATACGATTCAAAAACAAGTTTTTAAACCCAACTTTTGACCTCTTCATCGCTCAAACGCCCAACTTTGCGTTGCTTGATCCGACCCTGCGCATCGACCACCACGGTGAAAGGCAAGGCACCCTCGTTATTTCCCAGCACACGACCCAGCTCTGAGCCACCCAACCCCGCCAATCCAATGGGATATGTGACTGGAAATTGGTCTAAAAATCGACGCACCTGACTCGGTTGATCTATGGCCAAGCCGATCACCTGCCAACCTTTAAAAGCATTTTCTCGATAGAAGGCGTCCAATAAAGGCATTTCTTCAACACATGGCGGACACCAAGTGGCCCAAAAATTCACCACCAACCCTGAGCCTTGGTAGTCGGACAACCTCAGGCGCTGCCCCCCTGGGCGACGAAACTCCGACTCCCACAAGGCTTTCAACTCAGCACTGGCTTGCTGCCCTGAACCATGGTGTCGCCAGGCCAGTCCGGCCCCTGTCAACCCTGCCACAGCAGCCACCCCGGCATACAGGGCGAGACGCCTTGATGTATTCATCATCATTTAAATTCCTCGATCAATCTGTTAAGTGCCGCCAAATCACCGCGATAGCTTCTACCTTGAGAATCCGTCTTCAGAGCGCCGCGCAGGTCATCATGGTCATAAATCATCAAATGCACAAGGGTTCGTTGACTCAAACCAGGGCACGGGCAGACCATGCTCAAGGCGTCCACGGTCTCACCATGAAAGCCTTGAACTGTGCTGACCTCGTAGCGAACCTGGTGGTCAATGAGTTGAATTTCAGCCGATTTGGGGTCATCACAAAACAATTGGAGATAAATATCAGACAAACCAGTGGCTGTGCCGCGCCATACCGCACCGCTGAGATGGGGCCTGAATTCAGCCAAACGCCCCATCCATTCCACGGCAAGTTGTCGCAAAGCGGCCAACTCCGCAGGCTGGGTGTCGGCACAAAAGACATCGATGTAGTCGCGCACCTCGCCCTCCAACACATCGTTGCTCGGTAAAGCCGTGCGGGCGGACAAGCCCATCTGCTTGAGGGCGCGGCGTTTGGCCAAACCGTATTCCAAACCTTCTTCGACCACCATGCGGGCGGCGGTAGCGGCGATCTCTTGTGACAGACTGTTCATAAGTAACGCATTGTCCCCCACCTAAAATCGCCTGATGCACATACACATCTTAGGAATTTGCGGCACCTTCATGGGAGGGCTGGCAGCGCTGGCGCGTGAAGCCGGTCACCAAGTCACCGGTTGCGACGCCGGGGTTTACCCACCCATGAGCGACCAACTGCGCAGCCTAGGCATTGAGTTGATCGAAGGCTTTGGTGCCGATCAAATGCGTCTGAAACCCGATGTGTACGTGATTGGCAACGTGGTCTCACGCGCGCGATTGCCTGACGGCAGCCCCAAATTCCCGTTGATGGAAGCTATTTTGGAGAGCGGCGCCACCTACACCAGTGGCCCGCAATGGCTGGCAGAGCACGTGTTGCACCACCCGATTCAACCCCGTCATGTGTTGGCGGTAGCCGGGACCCACGGCAAAACCACCACCACCTCCATGCTGGCCTGGATTCTTCAAGCCGCAGGACTGGAGCCCGGCTTCTTGGTCGGTGGTGTACCCATGAACTTTGGCACCTCGGCCCGTTTGGGCCGCTTGAGCAGCCCAGCAGATGTGGCTGCACAACGACGCACGCCTTTCGTGATTGAAGCTGACGAGTACGACACGGCGTTCTTTGACAAGCGCAGCAAGTTTGTCCACTACCGTCCCCGCACAGCCATTTTGAACAACCTCGAATTCGACCACGCCGACATCTTTGACAACTTAGGGGCCATCGAACGCCAGTTCCATCACTTGGTTCGCACTGTTCCTGCGAGTGGTCGTGTGGTGGTCAATGCCGATGAAGACAGCTTAGACCGGGTCTTGGCCCAAGGCTGCTGGAGTGAGGTCGCCAAATTCGGTGCGCATGCAGCCGAGTTGTCATCCAGCGGTTGGGCGATCCAAGGCGAACCCAACAACTTTGGCGTGCGCCACAAAGGCGAAGAAGTGGGTCGCGTGCAGTGGGACATCACCGGAGTGCACAACCAGCTCAACGCCTTGGCCGCGATTGCAGCGGCCGAGCATTTGGGTGTGGCACCGGTGCAAGCAGCAGCCTCGCTCACCGACTTTCAAAATGTGCGCCGCCGCATGGAAGTCCGCGGTCATGTGACACGATCTGGCGGCGAGATCACGGTCTACGACGACTTTGCCCATCACCCCACCGCCATTCGCACCACGGTCGACGGCCTGCGTCGCAAGGTGGGCGCCAAGGCACGCATCTTGGCGGTGTTTGAACCACGCAGCAACACCATGAAGCTGGGCACCATGAAGTCGCAACTGCCTTGGAGTTTGGAAGATGCCGATTTAGCGTTTTGTCATTCAGGCGGCTTGGATTGGAACGCCGCAGAAGCACTCCAGCCCATGGGCGCTCGGGCTAATGTAGGTGCCACTGTGGATGAGGTGATTGCTCAAGTGGTCGCCGCGGCCCAACCGGGCGACCACGTGCTGTGCATGAGCAATGGTGGCTTTGGCGGCATCCACGCCAAGTTGTTGACCGCCTTGTCCTAATGACTCAGTGATGGCACGCTCGGAAAGTGTCACAAGCCAGCGCATCATGTGGCCCGAGCCTGATACGGCGCCATCCGTCGCCAAGCAACACTAAGCCATGTCAGGTGCTGTCCACGTGATGCGCTAAGCAAATGCTTCTTAACGCTTGCGACGTGCAGCCACCGCCTGCGACAACACATCCAACGATGTGACCGAGTCGTTCCAATCCAAACACGCGTCGGTGATGCTCTTGCCGTATTCCAGCTTGGACACATCGTCCTTGCCTGGGGTGAACTTTTGCGCGCCGCCATGGATATGGCTTTCAATCATCACACCAAACACCTGGTGTGAACCCGCGCTGATTTGCTCGGCAATGTCACGTGCCACCACCAACTGGCGCTCGTGTTGCTTGCTGCTGTTGGCATGGCTGCAGTCCACCATCAAGCTGGCAGGCAGTTTGGCCTTGGCCAACTCTTCGCAAGCTGCGCGCACACTGGCTGCGTCGTAATTGGGCGCTTTGCCACCGCGCAAAATCACGTGGCAATCTTTGTTGCCCTTGGTTTGCACAATCGCCACTTGACCATTCTTGTGAACTGACAAAAAGTGATGCGCCCCTGCTGCTGCCTGGATCGCATCGGTGGCAATTTTGATGTTGCCATCGGTGCCGTTCTTAAACCCAATCGGCGCCGAAATCCCCGAGGCCAATTCACGGTGCACTTGGCTCTCGGTGGTGCGCGCACCAATCGCGCCCCACGAAATCAAGTCACCAATGTATTGCGGACTGATCGCATCCAAAAACTCGCTGCCTGCGGGCAGGCCCAAGCGGTTGATCTCGATCAGCAGCTGTCGTGCAATGCGCAAGCCCTCATCGATGCGGTAGCTCTCATCCAGGTAAGGGTCGTTGATCAGTCCCTTCCAGCCCACAGTCGTGCGTGGTTTTTCAAAGTACACGCGCATCACAATTTCCAACGTGTCGGCGTATTTCTCGCGCAAGGGCTGCAAACGACGGGCGTAGTCAATCGCTGCTGCGGGGTCGTGAATCGAGCACGGGCCAATCACCACCAACAAGCGGTCATCGCTGCCGTGCATGATGTTGTGAATGGTCTTGCGCGTCGAAGTGATGAGCGCTTCAACAGGCGTTCCCTGGATGGGGAAGAAGCGAATCAAATGTTCGGGAGGAGGCAGCACGGTGATGTCCTTGATACGTTGATCGTCGGTTTGACTGGTGTTTTCAACGT
>CAIMWY010000078.1 GCA_903845315.1 uncultured Burkholderiales bacterium | reverse complement strand
TGGGGCCAGAACCCATCATTGCCCCCGTCACCCTCACACTCAGCCAAGCCGGCTCCAAACCTCCCGCCACGCAGATCGTGCGCATTGGCACCGATGGGCTGCGGCCGTTTGAGAGGCTGCCATGACAAACCCAACAAACAGCCACCCACGCAGCCGCTCCATCAGTGGCTTCACCCTGATCGAAGTCTTGGTGGCCTTGGCCATCGTCGCCCTGGCCTTGATGACCGCACTCAAAGTCAGCGGCGCCTTGGTGGGCAATGCACAACGTCAAGCCGATGTGCTGCTGGGACAAATTTGCGCCGACAACGCCATCCATCAACTGCGACTGGCCCAACAACTCCCCGGTGTGGGCAATTCGCAGGTGCCCTGCGCCCAAGCGGGGCGCGAGTTGCAGGTGGCCTTGACGATTCGCAGCACGCCCAACCCTTCTTTCAGGCGCGTGGATGCGCAGGTGTTTGACGCCAGCACGCCGATCTTGCGCGTCACCACACTGGTAGGACGCTACTGAGCCCGGCCATGAAAACGCAGCGCGGCTTCACCCTGATTGAATTGCTCATCGCCATGGCGCTGATGGCTGTGCTGGCGGGCCTGAGTTGGCGTGGCTTAGATGGCTTGGTGCGCACCCGCGATGTCACGCAGCAACGCGTTGCGCAAACCTCGGTGGTGCAAACCGTGCTCGCCCAATGGCACACCGACCTCGATGCCATGCAGCCGGTCGCTGGCATCAACGACGCAGGTGTGTCTTGGGACGGTCAGGTGCTGCGCATCACACGCCGCAGCAGCGCACGCCTGAACGACGGCAAAGACCCCGGCTTGTGGGTGGTGGCGTGGACACGGCGCACCAACAACCAAGCCGACGGCAACCAGGGCCAATGGATGCGCTGGCAGTCTGCTGCCTTGTACGACCGTAACGCCCTGAGCTTGGCCTGGGAGCAAGCCAAGCAGTGGAGCCAAAACTCGCGCCAGCAAGATGCGCCCAACGAAACCGTGTTGCTGGGCTTGACGCAATGGCAACTCACCTACTTTCGCGGCAATGCGTGGACCAACCCCTTGTCGAGCGACGGCAACACCCCCAGCAACGGACAAACCAACGCCGCCCCGCCAGACGCCATTCGCCTGCTGCTCGAGTTGCCCCCAAGCACCGGCTTGCCCGGACGCTTGACGCTCGACTGGGTGCGCCCCAACTTCAGCAACAGCAAGTCATGACCCCTCTGTCACGCCTCAACACATCCACGCACCAACGCGGCGCGGCCTTGGTGGCCGCCATGTTGACCGTCGCTTTGGTGGCCACGCTGGCAGCAGGTGCCATGTGGCAACAGTGGCGTGCGGTAGAGACAGAAGGGGCCGAGCGCCAGCAGGCCCAAGCGCGCTGGATGCTGCTGAGCGCGCTCGACTGGGCGCGCGTCATCTTGCGCGAAGACGCGCGCGCCGACGGCGCCAACAACACCGCATCGGTCGACCACCTGGCAGAGCCCTGGGCGGTGCCTTTGCAGCAGGTGCGGCTGTCGAGTTTTTTGTCGGCACTGCCTGAGGGTGTGAACAACAACGAAGATGAGAGCTTGAGCGAGCAGGTGTTTTTGTCGGGCCAAATCACCGACTTGCAATCTCGCCTCAACGTCCTGGGCTTGCTCAACGGCGACAAAGTCAACCCCGCGATGCAGCAAGCCTTTGAGCGTTTGTTCGCGGTGCTGGGCCTGCCCCAAGAGCAGCTCCAACGCATGGTGCAAAACCTGCAAGCCAGCCAAGACAGCACACAAGTCGGTGCGCTGCTGATGCCCCAGCGCGTGTCTCAGCTCACTTGGTTGGGCTTGACGCCTCAAACCCTGAGTCAACTGCAAGCCCACATCACCCTCTTGCCGGTGCGCACGCCGGTCAACGTCAACACCGCCAGCGCCGAAGTGCTCTATGCCTGCGTGCCTGGCCTGAGCATGTCCGATGCCCAACGTTTGGTACAACAACGCGAAAGAAACCATTGGGCCAGCTTGGACGACTTTAAAAAGGCCTTGGGTCGCAACAGCGGCAACGCCAGCGAAGCCGCACACAGCGTGAACACCAAGTTTTTTGAAGTCTATGGCCGCTTGTCCATGCCCCAAACCACCCTCATCGAGCGCTCGGTGCTACAGCGCGAACAAGCCGATTTGAAGGTGCTTTGGCGCGACAGTGGTCAATGGGCCGAAATGCAAACTAACTTTCTACAATAGTTTTCTCATGTTGATCATTGCCCTTCCCCACACCCCCAACGCAGACGCAACTGGCTATGCGCACGTGCACACCGATGGCCAAACTGTGCTGCGCAGTGCCACGGGCATGGCCGACGCGCTGTCGGCCCACGCCGGCGAGGTGGTGGCCGTGGTGCCCCACAGCAGGCTGTCTTGGTTTGAGGTGCAACTGCCCCCAGCCAGTCACGGCGCACGGCAGACCCCTGTGTTGCAAGGTTTGCTCGAAGACCGCCTGCTCGATGACCCCGAGCATCTGCACATGGTGCTGCCCTCGGACGCCACTGCGCTAAGCCGCCACGGCGGCACCACCCAAGTGGCCGTGTGCGACAAGCAATGGCTGCGCGACGCCTTGGCGCCGCTGCAAGCCGCAGGCTTGACGGTGCAACGTTTGGTCCCAGAGATCAGCCCCAGCGACGCGCCCCAGCTGTACTTCTGCGGCACGCCAGAGCACGTCCTGCCCCTGCTCGCCCATGCGCAGGGCGTGACAACGCTGCCACCCAACACCGCCCATTGGACTGCGTTCACGCAGTTGACTGACCCGGCCTTGTGTTTGTATGCCGAGCCCGCCATGGTGGCGCAAGTGCAGCAACAGTTGCAGCAACAACCCGAACTTCAAACCGCAGCCCAGCGTTGGTTGGCGGCCAGCCATTCACGCTGGGACATGGCCCAAGGCGAGTGGACCCAAGGCCGCAGACAGCAACTGCAACGCCAGTTGCAAGCCGCTTGGCAAAGCTTGCGCCACGCCCCCGCTTGGCGGCCCGTGCGCTGGGGCTTGGTGGCTTTGCTGCTGGTTCAAGTCATTGGCCTGAACGTCGTGGCTTGGCGCGAGCGCCAAGCCATGCAGCAACAACTCGCGCAACTGCCTGCGGTGCTGCAAAACACCTTTCCCAAAGTCACCGTGGTGGTCGAGCCGCTGCTGCAAATGCAGCGTGAAGTCGATGCGCTCAAGCAGGCTTCGGGCAGCCTCACGCCGTCTGACTTTGAGCCC
>CAIMWY010000077.1 GCA_903845315.1 uncultured Burkholderiales bacterium | reverse complement strand
TGATGATGTACGGCCAAATGACGGCCGGCAGTTGGATCTACATTGGCAGCCAAGGCATTGTGCAAGGCACCTACGAAACTTTTGTTGAGGCAGGCCGCCAGCACTTCAACGGCGACTTGTCAGGCCGCTGGGTGTTGACCGCAGGCCTCGGCGGCATGGGTGGTGCGCAGCCTTTGGCGGCCACGTTTGCAGGCGCCTGTTCGCTCAACATCGAGTGCCAGCAGTCACGCATCGACTTTCGTTTGAAGACCCGCTACGTCGACAAGCAAGCCGCCAACTTGGACGAAGCATTGGCCATGATTGCGCACCACACACAACGCAAAGAAGCGGTGTCGATTGCCTTATGCGGCAACGCCGCCGACCTGTTGCCCCAACTGGTTGAACGCGCCCAACAAGGCGGCATTCGCCCCGACATCGTGACCGACCAAACTTCGGCCCACGACATCATCAACGGCTACCTGCCCAGTGGCTGGACACTCGATCAATGGCAGGCCGCACAGCGTGACCCAGCACAGCATGCGACCCTCACCCAAGCGGCGGGCACTTCGTGTGCGACCCACGTCAAAGCCTTGCTGGCTTTTCACGCCATGGGCATTCCGACGGTGGACTACGGCAACAACCTGCGCCAAGTGGCGAAAGACTTTGGTGTCGTCAACGCCTTTGATTACCCAGGCTTTGTGCCCGCCTACATTCGCCCGCTGTTTTGCCGCGGCGTAGGCCCCTTCCGCTGGGTGGCCTTGAGTGGCGACCCTGAAGACATTTTGAAAACCGACGCCAAGCTCAAAGAACTGTTTCCCCACAACCAGCCGTTGCACCGCTGGCTCGACATGGCCGAAGAACGCATCAGCTTCCAAGGCCTGCCCGCACGCATTTGCTGGATCGGTTTGGGTGAGCGCCACCTGGCAGGCTTAGCCTTCAACGAGATGGTGCGCACCGGCGAACTCAAAGGCCCGATCGTGATTGGACGCGACCACCTCGACAGCGGCTCGGTCGCCTCGCCCAACCGCGAAACCGAAGCCATGATGGACGGCAGCGACGCCGTCAGCGACTGGCCTTTGCTCAACGCCTTGCTCAACACCGCCAGCGGCGCCACCTGGGTCAGCTTGCACCACGGCGGTGGTGTGGGCATGGGCTACTCGCAGCATGCGGGCGTGGTCATCGTGGCCGATGGCACGCCAGCGGCGAACGACAAACTCGCCCGCGTTTTGTTCAACGACCCCGCCACCGGTGTGATGCGTCATGCCGATGCGGGCTACGCATCAGCCCAAGCCTGCGCCCGTGAAAACGGCCTGAATCTTCCGATGCTGGGTTAACGCCCGGCAACAGCTTCCGCCACCCTTCCGTCATCTTTCTCTTTTACTTTCACAAGGAGTTCACATGAAAAAATTTGCCACCCTCGCATTGGCCGCCGCCCTGAGCTGCGCCGCTTCGGCCCAAGACACCCCGGTCAGCATCGCGCTGTCGGGCTGGACCGGCTTTGCCCCGCTCACCCTGGCCAAAGAGGCTGGCATTTTCAAAAAACATGGCCTGGATGTGAGCTTGAAAAAAGTGCCACAAAAAGACCGCCACCTGGTGATTGCCTCTGGTGATGTGCAGTGCGCCGCCACCACGGTGGAAACCTGGATTGTGTGGAACGCCAACGGTGTGGCCACCACCCAAATCTTCCAGCTCGACAAGAGCTATGGCGCCGACGGCATGGTGGTGAAGTCGGACATCACCAAGATCAGCGACCTCAAAGGCAAGACCGTGGCTGCCAGCGCTCCGGGCACTGCGCCCTACTTCACATTGGCTTGGATGCTCA
>CAIMWY010000076.1 GCA_903845315.1 uncultured Burkholderiales bacterium | reverse complement strand
TACACTCTTTCCCTACACGACGCTCTTCCGATCTGGCGCGTAAGCGGCGTTTAACCAGAAGGAGAGGCCCAGGTGCTTCAAGTCGACAACGTCAACGCGTATTACGGCAAGCTGCAGGTGCTGCACGACCTGTCACTGACCATTGAGGACGGTGAACGGGTGGGCATCTTTGGCCACAACGGAGCCGGCAAAACCACGCTGCTCAAAAGCTTGGTGGGTGACCTGGCGCAAGTCAGTGGCCAGATTCACTACCAACAACACGCCATTCTGGCTGGACAAGTGCACCTCAACGTGCGCCATGGCATTGGCTTTGTGCCACAAGGGCACAACGTGTTTCGCGAACTTTCGGTCGAACAAAACCTGCGCATTGCCGGCTTGATGCACGACCCCGCTTACGCAGAAACGGTGTGCGGCATATTCCCCATCCTCAAAGAGCGCCAACTTCAACAAGCTGGTTCATTGAGCGGAGGACAACAACAAATGCTGGCGCTTGGCATGGCATTGATGACGCGCCCTCACCTGCTGCTGCTCGATGAGCCCACCACGGGTCTCGCCCCCATCATCGTGCGCGACGTCCTGAGCTCCATACGTGCCATCAACCAAAGCGAAGGCACCACGGTGCTCATCGTCGAGCAAAACGTTCAGGCGGCGCTCAAACAGGTCGAACGTGCCATCGTCCTCAAATCGGGACGGGTGATTTTTGATGGCCCCAGCAAACAACTGCTGGAAGAGAAAAGCCTTTGGCATTTATTTTGAAACCATGACAAACAAATCATTACGGAGTGACTCTGGAAAAGGCTTGCAAGCGCTGATTGCGTGGGCTGTGCGCCAAGAATTAAGTGACATACCGGTTGAGGTACGGCAACAAACCTTGATGGTCATTGCCGACGATCTCGCGGCCATGCTGTCGGCCGAGGACGAACCGCAAGTCATGACGGCACATACCAATATGTTGGCGCGTGGACCCGCCGGGGAAGCTTCGCTGTTTCGACACGGCCGTGCCCAGTTGGCGCCTTTGCAGGCTGCATTGGGCAACGCCTTGTCGGCCAGCTGGAACGAACTCGACGAGGGTTATCGAAAGGCAGTGAGCCACGCGGGTCTGTACACCATGCCGGTGCTGTTGGCGATTGCTGAGAGTGAGAAATTCAGCACGGCTGACGTGATACGCGCAGGCACACTGGCTTATGAAATCACGGCGCGATTTGCCCGAACCTGGCCTTTCAGCGCACTGACCATCCATCCCCACGCCCTGTTCAATACCGTCGGTGCTACAGCTGCGATTGGCTTTTTGCGTCGCCTGCCAGCCCAAGAAATGCTTGACGCCATGTCCAACGCCAGCACCCTCGGTGTGGTTGGCCCCTACACACAAGCTGTGCGGGGTGCATTGATTCGCAATGCCTGGGCTGCTGCAGGTATCTTCAATGGCTTTCAGGCCATCGAATGGGCGCAAGCTGGAATTGCAGGTTTACCTGAAACACCGCACGATGTGTACCACGAGACGCTGGGCAGCCAAGCCCATATCAGTGAGTTGACCAACGATCTCGGCAGTGAATGGGCCGTGAGCTCGGGCTATCACAAGATCAATGCGTGTTGCCAGTACGCCCACTCATCGATTGAAGCCATGAGTGAAATTTTGAATCAGCATCCGCACCTGCAAGGGGGCGCTGATGTGGCGAGCATTGAAGTACAGACGCACCGTCTTGGCATGACGCTCAACAACTTTCAGCCCACCACGACTTTGGGTGCCAAATTTTCCATGCCCCATGCCCTGGCGGCATCCTTGGTCTACGGGCACGGCGGCGCACAAGCCTTTGCCACGCCATCGATTCATGACGAACAAGTCGCCCGCTTGCGACAACGGGTGGCTATGCGCTTGGTCGATGAAGAATTGCCATGGCCCCATGATCGGCCTGCTTTTATTACCTTGGTCACGACGGATGGACAGCGCTACAGCGCCAGTTGCCTGAGCGCTCGGGGGGGGCCTGATCGCCCCTTCAGCGATGCCGAGCTGTGGGCCAAGATTGACGAGCTGTCACGTGCATCGGCCCCTGGCTTGGTCGCCACATTCCAAGCGCTGCATGCGAACTGCGCCGGATCCGCCAGCATTGGCATGTTGGGTCAGAGCTGGCGCGATCTTGTCGACCAATTTTTCAAACCAACGACCGCTCAGTAACACGCATGAACGATGCCCTAGGAACAACGCAATGAACGCTCAAGCCAAACTGTGGGATATGGAAGTGGATGTACTCGTGATCGGCGCAGGAGGCTGCGGCTTGACCGCCGCCATTGCGGCGCATGACGAGGGGGCCCATGTGGCCATTGTGGAAAAACGCGACCAACCTGGCGGCAACACGGCCTTGAGTACCGGATCGATTCCGGGTGCTGGTAGCCGTTTCCAACAGGCCGCCAAGATCGAGGACTCACCCGAGGTGTTGATCGCTGACATGGCACGCATTGCAGGCAAACACGATCTCAGTGAGGTGAGTGACGAACTCGCCAACATATCGGCCGAGTTGTGTGAGTGGTTGGTCGACTGCGTGCCAGCGCGCATGAGTCTGATCACCGATTACTGCCACGTAGGACACAGCGTGCCTCGGCTGCATGCGCCCGCATCACGCCGTGGACAAGACTTGATGGATGACCTGCTGGCCGGTGTGGCTCAGCGGGAGATCGCGCTGGCCGTGGGCAACCCGGTGCAGTCGCTGCTGACTTCGTCACAAGGCGAGGTAGAGGGTGCCCTGATTGGTGGCAAAGGGGTGGAATCAACCCGCATCAAAGCGCGCAAAGTGATTCTGGCGTGCAATGGCTTTGCCGCAAACCGTGACTTGGTGAAAGAATTTTGCCCAGAAATTGCAGGCGCTGAGTATTTCGGCTCGCCGGGTAGCCAAGGCGAGGCCGTGCAATGGGGCCGACAACTCGGCGCTGAATTGGCCAATATGGGAGCTTACCAAGGCTACGCCGCAGTGACCTATCCCCACGGCTCACTGCTGTCGTGGACCACGCTGGAGAAAGGTGGCATCTTGGTGAACGCACATGGCGAACGTTTTGGCAACGAAGACCTGGGCTACTCGGGCTATGCGCGCATGGTGTTGGAGCAACACAGCGAGGTGTTTGCCATTTTTGATGACCGCATCAAAGCCATTGCCGACAAAGAAGAAGAGTTCCTGAGAATGCTCATTGCTGGCTTCTTGGTCTGGCGGTGCAAGAGTG
>CAIMWY010000075.1 GCA_903845315.1 uncultured Burkholderiales bacterium | reverse complement strand
CTCTCGCACGACCATTTGTTCCATTCGGTGCTGGGTGCCATGGCTGTGCAAACCAGCGTGTACCAAGCCGAGCGCGACCTGTTTGTGGCCTGTCAGGGCCGCTGAGGCTTTACAAGAACCGGTCGAGCAATTTGCGGGTGTGTCGATCGAGCGAGGGCAGGTCGCGAATGAGAAACTGCACGCCGTGCGCATCGGCCACGATCAAGGTGGTGGGACTCAAGCGGCGAATGTCCTCTTCGCCTTTGAGCACCAACTCTGCGGCGCCTCGGTTGGTTTGCACCCGCCAGATACTGGGCGTTGAAAAACTGTTCACCCCATCCAAGCGCGTGATCTCGGGCATGAACTCACGCCCTTGCAAGGCCTGCTCAACCAAGCTGCGCTCGTGCGCGGGCACTTGGGCTAAGTCATCGATCCAGACCAGCTCTTTGCCCTCGGGGCTCAGGATAGAAATATTGCTTTGCGGCGCAGCAATCGGAAATGCCCGCACCACCACAGCGCCCAGATGCTGCGTGCCATCAGGCATGGCCACGATGAGCTTGCCAAAGGGGTCTAGGCTGAGTTGAAAAGAGGCACTCACAGCATCTCCTCCTTGCGTGCGCTGTCCAAATGGACGGGCACCGCCTCGGCATTTTTGGCTTGGGCTTCGTACAAGCGCCAGTAGGCCCCTTGGCGGGCCATGAGGGTGTCGTGATCGCCCTCTTCCACCATCACGCCCTGCTCCATCACCACCAAACGGTCAGCCTTGTTGAGGGTCGACAAGCGGTGCGCAATGGCGATGGTGGTGCGTCCTTGCACCAGGTTGTCCAAGGCCTTTTGAATCTCTTGTTCGGTCTCGGTGTCTACAGAGGCGGTGGCTTCGTCCAGGATCAAGATGCGTGGATTGATCAGCAAGGCACGTGCAATCGAAATGCGCTGGCGCTCACCGCCCGACAAGCCCTGTCCACGTTCTCCCACCAGGGAGTCATAGCCCTGGGGCAAGCGCAAGATGAACTCATGCGCATGGGCCGCGCGGGCGGCGGCCACGATCTCTTCGCGTGTGGCTTCGGGTACACCGTAGGCAATGTTGTCAGCGATGGTGCCAAAGAACAAATACGGCTCTTGCAAAACCAAACCAATGTGGCTGCGGTAGTCGGACAAGGCAATGTTGCGGATGTCGATGCCATCCACCTTGATGGCGCCTTCACTCAAATCGTAAAAGCGGCAAATCAAGTTCACCAAGGTGCTCTTGCCCGAACCGCTTTGACCGACCAAGCCAATCATCTCGCCGGGGCGGATGCTCAGGTTGAGGTTGCGAATGACAGCGCGGTTGCCATAGCGAAAACCTGCATCTTGGATGTCGATGCGCCCTTGCAGTGGTGTGGGCAGTTGTTGCGGGTGCGTGGCCTCGGGCACGCTGGAGACATGGTCCAAAATTTCAAAAATACGCTTGGCGCCAGCCGCCGCCTTTTGGGTGTGCGAGACGATGCGGCTCATCGAATCAAGCCGCGTGTAAAAGCGCCCAATATAGGCCAAAAACGCCGTCAACACACCCACAGTGATTTGGTGTTGCGACACCAACCAAATGCCAAATCCCCACACCACCAACAAACCCACTTCGGTCATCAGCGTGACGGTGGGCGAGAACAGCGACCAAACAAAGTTGATGCGGTCGTTCACGGCCAAATTATGTTTGTTGGCGTCTCGAAAACGGTTGGCTTCTCGTTTTTCTTGCGCAAAGGCCTTGACCACACGAATGCCTGGAATGGTGTCGGCCAAGACGTTGGTCAACTCCGACCACACGCGGTCGATTTTTTCAAAGCCGGTGCGCAGCTTGTCGCGCACGGTATGAATCAGCCACACGATGAATGGCAGTGGTAACAAGGTGGCCGCCGCCAAGTGGGCATCAATGCTGATCAGAATGGCGGCTGTCATCACAATCATCAGCACATCGGTGGCGAAATCGAGCAAGTGCAACGACAAGAACACACAAATGCGGTCGGTCTCAGCACCGATGCGGTTCATCAAGTCACCGGTGCGGCGCCCACCAAAGTATTCGAGCGACAAGCGCATCAGGTGCTCATAGGCGGTGGTGCGCAAGTCAGCACCAATACGCTCAGACACCAAGGCCAAGATATACGTCTTGGCCCAACCCAAGCACCACGCCAGCATGGCTGCGCCCAGCAAGCCGCCGAGGTACAGCGTGACCAAATCCGTGTCGATGGGCTGGCCGTTTTGAAACGGAATCAAGACCTCGTCCATCAAGGGCATGGTCATGTAAGGCGGCACCAAGGTGGCCGCTGTCGACGCCAAAGTCAATAAAAAGCCAGCAAGCAACCGCCACTGGTAAGGGCGGGCAAAACGCCACAATCGAAACAAACCCCAAGTCGACAGTGGGGCATGTTGCTCGCGGTGACACACCGGACACTCATCACCCGCTTGCTCGAGGATCAATTTGCATTGCGGGCAACGCGCATCGGTCTGGGTCTGCAAGCTGACGCCATGTGTCAGTACCTCGACACGTGCCGCAAAGGTTTCTTGCAAACGCATGGCCGTCACGTTGTGCGTCAAGGTGAAGCGCCAATTGACCAAACCTTGCTCTGCGTTGTTCACACTCAAAGTGCCCACGCCTGCATGGTCGGTGTGCGTCATCGTCATGCCTGCCACGATGGGCCATGAGGACCACTGCAAGTCGGAACCACCCGTTGAACTGGCCGACAGCACCCGTTGGTCTGTCACAATCAACAGTCCGCGCGCGAAATGCAATTGGCCATCCAAGTCAACCTCTAGCCACGCTAAAACGTTTTCTTTGGGAGCCAGTTGTTGAAGGGCTGGAGTTTTCCAACCTTCAGGCAAGACGACGTTGGCAAAAGCCGATAGAAAAGAATTCATTCTGGTTAGTTTCCGTACCGATTCGCTGAGACTTCAACGACGTACGGCATAAATAGAAGCAGGAGCCAAGACTTTGTTGCACCCGAGCACAATTGCAAATCATTGTATCGCCGCACCCATGGCGCACATTGACTGTCTTGTACCCCACACCTTGCGCTGACACCATGGCCTTTCAAGACATCCAAATATTGCGCATGAACTATTTGCGCGGGCCCAACATCTGGACCTACCGTCCCATCATTGAAGCCCTGATTGATCTGGGCGAAATGGAAGACCACCCCTCCAACAAAATCGACGGTTTCAATGACCGCCTCAACGCTTGGTTACCTGGCTTGGTGGAACACCACTGTGGCGTAGGCCACCGAGGCGGCTTTTTGACCCGCTTGGTGGGTGGCACGTGGATGGGCCACATCATGGAGCATGTCTCCATCGAATTGCAATTGCTCGCAGGTGCGCGTGCCGAATTTGGCAAGGCCCGCGAAATCAGCAAACGCGGCATCTACAAAGTGGTGTTTCGCACCGAGCACGAAGAACTGGGCCGCCAAAGCTTTTTGGCCGCCCGCGAAATCGTGATGGCTGCAGCCAATGATGTGCCGCACGACATGGCGGCCACGATCCACCGCTTGAAACAAGTCGCCGACAAGCATTGCTTGGGTCCGAGCACCGCTTGCATCGTCGACGCTGCCGTCGAGCGCAAAACCCCCTTCATTCGCCTGACCGAAGGCAACTTGGTGCAACTGGGCTATGGCGCACGCCAGCGTCGCATTTGGACCGCCGAGACCGACCGCACCAGCGCCATTGCCGAGAGCATTTCCAGCGACAAAGACTTGACCAAACGTTTGCTCACGCAATGCGGCATTCCGGTGCCCGAAGGCCAGCAAGTGCAAAGCGCCGAACAAGCTTGGAGCGCAGCCCAAGACATTGGTCTGCCTGTCGTGGTCAAGCCCTTAGACGGCAACCGCGGCTGGGGCGTGTCACTCGACGTGAACACCGAAGTGGCCGTGCGCGCCGCTTGGGCGGCCGCCGAGAAAGAAGGCAGCAGTGTGTTGGTCGAGCGCTATGTGCGCGGCGACGAGCACCGCATCTTGGTCGTGGGCGACCGGGTGGTAGCAGCCACACGCGGCGAAACCGCTTGCGTCATCGGGGACGGCCGCTCTACCGTCGAGCAACTGATTGAGTCCCAAGTCAACACCGACCCACGCCGGGGTGAGTCAGAGGGCTTTCCGCTTGACACCATCCGACTGCGTAGCCCTCGCGGCGAAATGTCGTTGCTCGAAATCCAGCGTCAAGGCTTCGAGCCTGAGAGCGTGCCAGACAAAGGCAAGAGCGTGGTGGTGCAACGCAACGGTAACCTCAACAACGACGTGACCGACTTGGTCCACCCGGACGTCGCTGCAGTCGCCACCCTGGCTGCTCGCGTGATTGGCTTGGACATTGCGGGCATCGACATCGTCACACAAGACATCACACGTCCGTTGGAGCAAACAGGCGGCGCCATCATCGAAGTCAACGCAGGCCCGGGCTTGCTGATGCACATCAAACCCGCCAGCGGCCAACCCCGACCAGTGGGCAAAGCCATCGTGGAGCATTTGTTTGGCCCCAACGAATCGGGACGAATCCCCGTGGTGGGCATTGTGGGCACGCAACAAACTGAGCAGTTGTCTCAGTTGGTGGCGTGGCTGTTGCACTTGTCTGGCAAGCGCACGGGCTTGGCTTGCCAAGACGGCTTGTACATGGACCAACACCGCGTGGGACAGCAAGACGGCAGGGGCTTTGACGTGGCCGAGCGTTTGCTGATCAACCGAGCGCTCGATGCTGCGGTGTTTGAAACCTCCCCCCTACACATCCTCAACGAAGGCTTGCCCTACGACCGTTGCCAGGTGGGCGTGGTCACCGACATGCCCACCACCGATGAGGTGTTGGTGCAACTGCACGACATCCAAACCCCCGAGCAAATGCGCACCGTCATTCGTACGCAAATTGACTTGGTGCTTCCCACAGGTGCTGCCGTGCTCAATGCCGACGACGAAGCCGTGGCAGGCTTGGCTGAGCTGAGCGACGGCGAAGTGATTTTTTACAGCAAAGACCTCGACAACCCAACTCTGGTGGCGCATCGCCAACAAGGTGGCCGTGCGGTCTACTGCAAAGAAGGCCACGTGGCCTTGGCCCGTGGCGACCAAGAGACTCTGTTGTTTCACCTCGACCTCGAATTGATTGCGCGCTTGTTGAAAAACGGCTTACACATCACGACCTTACTGGCCGCTGTGGCCTCGGCTTGGGCACTTGACATTGCACCACTGTTGATTCGCGCTGGCCTGAAAAATTTTGGGCAAAAGCCCCACCAAGTCGCCCAAGACTTTGCAAGGATGAATGGCTGATGGAAGTCTCTCGTATCCGCGCCCTGCGCGGCCCCAACCTCTGGTCTCGTCACACCTCGATTGAGGCCATGGTGCGTTGCGGCCTTCATCAAATCGATCTCAGCCAGCATCCCGAGTTTGAAAACCAATTGCGACATCTGTTCCCCGGCGTTGGCAGCCTGCGCTCGACAGACCGCAAGGCCAAGCTCAGCATGGCGCATGCGCTCGAAGCCGCCACGCTGCATTTGCAAATCGACGCGGGTTGCCTCGTGACCTTCAGCCGCACCACAGCCACACCAGAAGAAGGTTTATTTCAAGTCGTGGTGGAGTACACCCAAGAAGAAGTGGGCTGCTTGGCCATGAAACTGGCGCGCGAGTTGTGCATGGCCGCGTTGAACAACACACCCTTTGATGTCGATGCAGCCATTGATCAACTGCACGGCTTGGACGAAGATATTCGCTTGGGCCCATCGACCGGCTCCATCGTCGACGCAGCGCTGGCACGGGGCATTCCTTTTCGCCGTCTGACTGAAGGCAGCCTGGTGCAACTGGGCTGGGGCAGCAAACAGCGCCGCTTCCAAGCCGCTGAAATTGATGCCACCAGTGCCATTGCCGAGTCGATTGCGCAAGACAAAGAACTGACCAAAAAATTGCTGCACGCTGCGGGCGTGCCCGTGCCCTTGGGGCGCCCTGTCATCAGCGCCGAAGACGCTTGGATCGCAGCCCAAGAAATTGGCCTGCCCGTGGTGGTCAAGCCGCGCGACGGCAACCAAGGCAAAGGCGTGGCCGTGAACATCACCACACGTGAGGGTGTGATGGAGGCCTACACCACCGCCGCCTCGTTCCGAGACGATGTGCTGGTGGAGCGCTTCTTGCCCGGCAGCGATTACCGCTTGCTGGTGGTGGGCAACAAACTGGTGGCCGCCGCACGCCGCGAACCTCCACTGGTGGTGGGCAATGGCAAAAACACCGTGCGCGAGTTGGTCGAACTGGTCAACGCCGACCCACGCCGTGGCGAGGGGCACGCCACCTCGCTGACCAAAATTCGCTTTGATGACATCGCCTTGGCCCGCATGAAAGAACAGGGCTACGACGCCGACTCGGTGCCTGCCAAAGGCGCACGCGTGATCTTGCGCAACAACGCCAACCTGTCCACCGGCGGCACCGCCACTGACGTGACCGACGATGTGCACCCCGAAGTCGCCCTGCGGGCCGTGGCTGCTGCCCAAATGGTGGGCCTTGACATTTGTGGTGTGGACGTGGTGTGCGAGTCGGTGCTACGCCCGCTTGAAGAACAAAGCGGTGGGGTGGTCGAAGTCAATGCCGCCCCTGGTTTGCGCATGCACCTGAGTCCCTCGTTTGGCAAAGGCCGTGACGTGGGCGAAGCCGTCATCTCCACCATGTTTCCCGATGGCGACGATGGCCGCATTCCCGTGATCGCGGTGACGGGCACCAACGGCAAAACCACCACCGTACGCCTGACCTCGCACCTGCTGCGGGCGCATGGCCTGCGCGTGGGCATGACCAACACCGACGGCGTCTATGTGAATGGCCGCCAAACCGACAGCGGCGACTGCAGCGGCCCGCGCAGCGCCCGCAATGTGCTGATGCACCCCGAAGTGGACGCTGCCGTGTTCGAGACCGCTCGAGGCGGCCTGCTGCGGGAAGGCTTGGCCTTTGACCGCTGCAAGGTGGCCATCGTGACCAACATGGGTGCGGGCGACCACCTGGGCCTGAACTACATCACCACGCTCGAGGACCTGTCGGTGCTCAAGCGTGTGATTGTGCTCAACGTCGAGCGTGACGGCATGGCCGTGCTCAATGCCGCCGACCCCGCTGTGGCCGCCATGGCCCCCCATTGCCCG
>CAIMWY010000074.1 GCA_903845315.1 uncultured Burkholderiales bacterium | reverse complement strand
ACGCTGTTGGCCACCAAGGTGATGGGCGTGAAGTCTTTCACAGGGTCGTAGCTCAAGCTGGGTGACACCACGGGTAAGCTGGCGTGGCTCGAGGAGGTGTTGAGCAGCGTGTAGCCATCGGGCGCCGACTTGGCGACCACACCGGTGCCAATGGCGCCGCCGGCCCCCGCACGGTTGTCGATGACGAAATTCTGGCCCAGCGATGGCGCCATTTTTTGGTTCAAGGTGCGGCCAATGAAGTCCATCGGTCCCCCCGCCACATACGGAACGACCATGCGAATCGGGTGATTCGGATAATCTTTTTGTGCCGTTTGGGCCTGCGCCAAACCGCTGCACAGCAGCATGCAAACCATCCAACGTCGTGCCAGCTTGTGTGTCATGACCTACCTTTGAAAAAATAAAAATGAATTCACGTCATGCGATCACGCTGCGCCAATTGAGGGAACAAGCGCAACCACAGCACAGCCACCACCATGGTGCCCACACCGCCAAACACCACCGATCCCACCGGGCCCAACCAAGCCGCTGTAGCGCCTGATTCAAACTCCCCGAGTTGGTTCGAAGCACCAATAAAAATGCCGTTGACAGCGGCCACTCTGCCACGCATGTCATCGGGTGTTTCCATCTGCATCAAGGTCAAGCGGGTGACGACGCTGATATTGTCTGCTGCACCCGCGACCGCCAAAGCCGCCAACGACAGCCAGAAACTCTCAGACACACCAAACACGACCGTAGCCAAGCCATACACACCCACCGCCATCAACAAACGGTGGCCCACCCGGCGCTGCATGGGCCAGCGCGCCAAGGCCAGTGACATCAACAAAGCGCCCACCGCCGGCGCAGCGCGCAACAGCCCCAAACCTTGAGGTCCGACATGCAAAATGTCGCGTGCATAAATGGGCAGCAAAGCAGTGGCGCCACCCAGCAGCACCGCAAACAAATCCAAAGCCATGGCACCCAGCAACACGGGGCGCTCACACACAAAGCCCACGCCTGCCAACACGGTGCGCCACGTGGCAGCGGTTTGAGTGGGTCGGTGCGGCAACACCACCCACCAGGTCAAGACAAAAGCGGTGATCAGCAACACCGCGCAGGTGGTGTAGACCGTGATGGCCCCAGCCACATACAACAAACCGCCCAGTGCGGGGCCGCCAATGACTGCCGCTTGCACTCCGCTAGAACTCAAAGCCACTGCGGGCTGCAACAAACGGTTGGGCACCAGCATAGGGGTGATAGCCTGTTGAGCAGGCATTTGAAATGCGCGTGCGACACCCAGCACCACCGACAAGGCAAAAATCAACTCGCGACTGGCAAAGTCCCCTTGCGTGGCCAGCACCAACAACACCGCCACAGCGGCTTGGGCCAACATGCACACGGCAAAAATACGTCCCCGGTGCAAGCGATCTGCCGTATGTCCCGCAGGCAGGGTCATCAGCAACGCCGGGATGAATTGAAACAAGCCCACCAAGCCAAGGTCCCAGGCACTCGAGGTCATCTCATACACATGCCAGGCCACCGCCAACATCAGCATTTGATTGGCCGTGATCCCCACCAAACGGGCAAACCAGAAGCGCAGAAATTGGCGCTGCTTCAACAAGGCGGAAAAAGAATTGTGACTCATGGAAGATACAAAGTTCAGGCCAACCAACCGTAGGTCATGATCAGCAAAGATCCCGTTAACAGCGCCGGCACCATGCGGCGCTGGGGTCGCGACATCATCACCACCAAACTCATGGCACACACGCCGATACGAACCACCGTGGGCACATGAGACAACACACCCACAGGCAACAACACCATGCGCACTGTCAGGGCCGCCACCATGGCATAGGTCACCGCAGACAACCAACGAAAAATCTCACTCTCTTGGTTGATCTGGTCAGACAACAGCACGCCAATGGCACGGCAAAAATAGGTGCCCACACTGGCACCGATCAAGGCCAACCAAGGCGTCCAGTCATGCAACGTGGCATTCATCGACGCACCTCTTCTTGGGCGGGTCGCAGCCAACGTCGATCGATCCAATAGGCCAAGGAACCGCCCACCAGACCGGTGGTCAACAAGCTGGTATCACTGTCCCAGAGGTAAAAGCCAGGTCCCAACAAACACCCCAGCACAATCGCCAAACGATTGGCCCAAGGCTTGACCTCGGTAAAAGTGAGCAAGAAAAACAAGGGGTTCAAAAACACCAAAGCCAAGGTGACGGGCGGTGCCACCCAACCTGCCACTTGGTAGCCCAAATAAGTACCAGGCACCGACACCAACCAACACGGCACCGCCAAACCCAAAAAGTAGGCCAAGCGATGTTTGGCTGGCATCGACTGAAACTCACGCATCGACACCGCCCAAGCGGTCATGGCCAGCAGGTGAACGGCAGCGTACAAACGTTTGGTGCGGTCACGGCGATGGAACTGCGGAAACAAGGTCACCGTCATCGTGATGAAGCGCGATGACGACAAGGTAACTGCCAGCACCATGGCAAACAAAGATGAGCCGGTGATCAGCATTTCAAACAGCACCACCTGACCGGGCAAGGCAAACATCAACACGCTGCTGCCCATCATCAGTGACAAGTCAAAGCCATTGGTTCGACCCATGGCGCCAAAACCCACCATGCCCGCAAACAGCACCGCCATGGGTGCACCAAGGGCAGCATGAATGCCGGCCACAAAGGCAGCCCGGCGGTTGGCAAACCGTGTCACTGTCATCGCTGTCACCGGCGTCAGTCAGGCTGAACGCCAGCCTTGATCAACAAGGGATTGAGCGTGTCAATTTCGTGTTTCAAATGCGCACGCAAATAGTCTGGCCGTGCCTTGTCTGGCGTGACGGGCAAAGCCCCCAGCGCGCCTAAGCGCGATTTGACATCCGGGTCTTTGGTGGCCGCCTGCAACGCGGCCGTGAGTTTGTCAATCACAGCTTTGGGCGTGCCCTTGGGCGCGTACAAGCCAAACATGATGCTGATGTCAAAGCCGGAAATGCCCAATTCAGGCAATGCAGGCAAATCGGGCAGTGACGCCAATCGGGTTTTGCCTGCCACCACATAAGCCTTGACGCGGCCACTGGCCTGCGCCGGGGTGGTGCTGGTGGTTTGGTCGCACATCACATCGAGTTGGCCGCCCATCACATCGTTCAAAGCCGGGGCTGCGCCCTTGTAGGGCACCGAAGTCAACTGCACATTGAGGGCGTTCATGAACATCAGGCTGCACAAATGCGAAGCAGACCCCACCCCCGCATGGCCCATGCTGAGCTTGGCGGCGTTGTCGCGCACATAGCCCACGAACTCTTTGGCGTCTTTGGCCGGAAAGTCGCGCCGCGCCACCACCACCATCGGTCCTTCGGTGGCCAGGCCAATCGGTTCAAAGTCGTCCACCGGACTGTAGGAGAGGTTTTTGAACATCGCCAAGTTGGTGGCGTGGCTCACATGGATCATCAACAGCGTGTAACCATCGGGCTTGCTGCGCGCGACTTTGGCCGTGCCAATCGTGCCGGAAGCACCGGCGGTGTTGTCCACCACGATGTTTTGATTCAGCGCTTTTTGCATGGCGGCGGCATAAATCCGTGTGATCACGTCGCCAGGCCCACCGGGCGCATAGGGCATCACCATCGTGATGGGGCGAGCCGGGTAATCTTGAGCCAACAGCTGAGAACTCACTACCAGCCCCAGCGAGAGCAAGCGTAGCTGCTTGAAAATGCGCGATCGTGTCATGTGGTGCAGCGTATCACGGCCCCCGCAAAAGAGACCAGACCGCCCCAATTACCCGAGTCGTCTGAGTGACCGACTCAAGTTGTCCTGCGTCTTGCCGATAAGTAGCATAGAAGCAGAAAGGAAATGGCCATGGGCTTGAATGTCAGCAGCATCAACAGCAACCGCCCCTCGGCCAAGGTGTACCCACCGATTTCCAAAGTGTCACGCGTGACCAAGGGTGCCACCCCGATTCAAGAAGTCGATGGCCCGTTTCCTTCCAGCAGCCTTGATGAAACGGGCTTGAGTAACGCCAACAGCGCGAGCGGCGACGCCTCTGCATCGGTGTTGTATGAAGGCAAGGGCAGCGAAGTCGACGTTTACGTGTGAAGCGTTTTCCACGCTTGGCATCAAGCGCTTTGCACCGTGAGCGCTTGGCGCAACTGTCCCATTTGTCCAGCGTCATCCATCCAGCGCAGCCACAACTCGCCTGAGCCCGTGGCACGCAGATAAAACTCAAACAAAGGGTTGGCCGAAATGCCCGATGAGGGCTCCACCCGAAACACCTCTTGCGGAGGTACGCCTTCGCCCACCCAATGACAGGTCAAGGTTTGGATCACATTGCGCGCTAGGTTGCGCCCCTCGTTGTCTTGCAAATACCCCGTCTCCATGGGGTGCTGCACCAAGATGCGAACCAAAAACACCTCGCCCGCGACCACACGTTCGGGCCAGGACATACGCGCCAAGTTCAACGCCATCGTGTCACGACCCGTCCACGCAGGCCGACTCGGTGACGATTACATCTGCCAAGTCATAACAACAACGTCCATCGGACATGCGCGCGAGCGCCAGCACCGTTTGCGACCCCGCCAGACGCACCCGGGTGCTGACTTCAGCCCGCCCAGACCAAGGCCCCACATGAAACGTGGCCATGCGCTCGACCGGGTTGCGTTGTGACACCAGCACAATTTCTTGCACATGGTCACCCTCGTTCATCGGGCTGTCCACCCGCACATTCAGGGGCACCAAATGGCCGTTGTCGGCCAACAAGGGCAGTTGCAAATGCACCGCTTGCCGCACAGGGACTAGCCCCTGGCTCCAAGGCGCCAACATTTCAGACAAAGAACGCAAGCGCCCTGAGACCATGCCCTGGGCCCAAGCGCTGGTTTGCCCCACAGACAAACCCAACGCGCCACAACCCAGCGCTGCACTGGCGTGCAGCCACTGCCTGCGCTGCATCATCCGCGGGCCAAGCTCAAGCCGTGGTTCTTGAGTGGCAACGAGCGCAAGCGCTTGCCAGTGGCGGCAAAAATGGCGTTGGCCAAAGCTGGTGCCAACGGTGCTTGGGCTGGCTCGCCCACGCCACCCCAAAAGCCACCGGTGGGTGCGATCACAGCCTGCACCTTGGGCATTTCGTTGAAACGCATCATGCGGTAGTCGTGGAAATTCGACTGCTCGATGCGGCCGTCTTTGACCGTCATCTCGCCCCAGAAAATCGCACTCAAGCCATGCACCACACTGCCTTGAATTTGGGCTTCGATGTTGTTGGGGTTGACCGCGTAACCACAGTCAATGCCCATCACCACGCGGTGGATCTTGACCTCGGACTTGGCGTTCACCGACACCTCACACACGCACGCGGTGTAGCTGCCATAGCCCTCGGTTTCGGCAATGCCACGGAACACGCCCTTGGGCAATGGCTTGCCCCAGTCGGCGGCCTTGGCCACGGCTTCCAAAATCGCGCGGTCTTTGACGAACTTTTCACCCAACAAAGACTGGCGAAACGCCAGCGGGTCTTTGCCTGCCGCATGGGCCAACTCGTCGATGAACGACTCGCGCACAAACGGGTTTTGTGAGTGCCCCACAGTCCGCCAAAAGCCCACGGGCACATTGGTGTTGCGCTGTGCGTAATCGACCAAACTGTTGGGGATGTTGTAGGGATGGTCGTTGAAACTTGCCACCGCTTGACCGTCAATGCCATTGGGCAAAGGCAGCTTGAGCAAGGTGGCCAGAATCGACGGCGCACTCACGCGAATGTGCAGGGCTTGCACCTTGCCTGCGTCATCCATGGACGCCTTCATGCGTACCAAACTGGCTGGGCGGTACAAGTCGTGTTGGGTGTCTTCTTCACGCGTCCACACCATCTTGACGGGCTTGCCCGCCATGGCCTTGGCAATCAACACACCTTGACGCGTGAAGTCTTGCGCGCCCTTGCGTCCCAAGCCACCGCCCAACTGCATGGGGTGTACCAAGACCTGGTCTTGGGGCACGCCCGCCGTAGCGGCCGCAGTGGCCAACACGCCCTCTGGGTTTTGGGTGGATGTCCATACCTCGACCTTGCCATCGTGCACCCATGCAGTACACACCATGGGCTCCATGGTGGCGTGCGCCAGATAAGGCGTGAAGTACTCGGCTTCATGCACTTTGCTGGCTTTGGCCAACACCTCGGGCGCGTTGCCGTCGTTGCGGGCCACCGCCAGTTGCGGTTGGTCCAAACCTTCCTTGAAGCTCGCCATGATGGAAGCACTCGACAACTTTGCGTTGTCACCCGTGTCCCACTCAATGGCGACATCTTTGAGGGCCTCTTTGGCACGCCACCAGTTGTCAGCCACCACCGCCACAAACGTGCCTTGGTTGAGCACCTTCACAATGCCGCGGCGGTTGTCGACCTTGGTCGAGTCCAGCGACTTGACCGTGCCATTGAACACCGGACAGGCCGCCACAGCGGCGTACAACATGCCAGGCAGTTGCGCGTCGATGCCGTAGCGCACCCGACCCGTCACGATGTCGGGAATGTCCACACGCTTGATCGGCTTGCCGATGATCTTCCAGTCTTTCGGGTCTTTGAGCTTGACCTCTTTCGGTGGCTCCAGCTTGGCGGCCTCAGCAGCCAACTTGCCGTAGCTCAGTTTGCGTTTGCTGGGGGTGTGGGTCACCACACCCAAGGCGGCCACGCACTCGCTGGCGGGTACGCCCCACTGCTGGGCAGCGGCAGCAATCAGCATTTCACGCGCGGTGGCACCGGCTTTGCGCAAATACTCTTGCGAGTTGCGGATGGTGCGACTGCCCACGGCCGACATGTCGCCATAAACTCGCTTTTGGCGCAGGTTCTCGTGCGCGGTAGCGTATTCCACACGCACGCGCTTCCAGTCGGCTTCGAGCTCATCAGCCACCAACATGGGTGCTGAGGTTCGGCTGCCCTGGCCCATTTCGGTCCGGGCATAGCGAATGATGATGGTCTCGTCGGCTTGAATCTCGATCCAGGCATTGACACGTTCAGCCGTGGCGGCCATGCCTTTTTCAGGCAAGAAAAAGCCCAGCGACAAAGCCGCAGCGGCGGTGCTGGAAACCTTCAAAAAGCCACGGCGGTCCACGCCAGCGGTGAGGTGTGAGGCGGTCATGCGCGTGCTCCTTTGTTGGCCACCGCGTGGATGGCTTGGCGCATGCGCGCATAGGTGCCACAGCGGCAGATGTTGCTCATGGCGGCATCGATGTCTTCGTCGGTGGGCTTGGGCTTTTTCTTGAGCAAGGCCACGGCGGTCAAGATTTGGCCGCCTTGGCAATAGCCGCACTGAGGCACTTCATGGTCAATCCAAGCTTGTTGCACAGCATGCAGGGTGCCGTTCTTATTGGCCAAGCCTTCGATGGTGACCACTTTTTGCGACGCAGCCGCAGACACGGGGTAAGAGCACGAACGCACCGGCTCGCCATTCAAGAGCACCGTGCATGCGCCGCATTGGGCCACGCCACAGCCAAATTTGGGGCCTTTGATGTCGAGTTCATCACGCAAGGCCCACAAGAGGGGCATGTCGGGCTCGACGTCGGCCTCGTGCACACGTCCGTTGATGTTGAGTTTCATGTTGTCTGCCACCTAGGTTGAAAGAAGCGCGTAGGGTAGCGAAGTCAAATGCAGCTCACCAGCGTAAAAGCCCTAGGCAGGCAGCAAAATTGACGCCTTCGCGTCAGTTCACCCAAGACATCAGCATGAAGAAGGAAATCTCACATAATGAAAAAGAGATTGACGCGCAGCCCAACTGCCACAATCGTCAGCGCGTTTTGAATGTTCTGCCTAGAAAGCCCGCCTTGAGTCTTGATGCCCACTTGGTGCGCCTGCACCTGCAATCCCCCAACCCCGCTGCCTTGGCGGATTTTTACGCACGCTGCTATGGCATGCAACAGCGCGTGTTGGGTGAAACCCACCTGTGCGACGCACCGAAACGCGCCGTGCACATATCCCCGGGTCAAGTCAACCAACTGCATTACGCGCTGTGGGCCTGCAACACGCAAGCGTCTTGGGAGCTCCTGCGTGCCAGAACAGCCCAACTGCCTCGGCAAGACCTGAGCGGGTTGACTGATCTACCCGCAGACGCCTTGGGCGTGCAAGACCCACAAGGTCTGTGTTTGGTGTTTGTGCCACCCCAATCCGCCCCGGCGTTTGACGCGCCGAGCAGCCATTTGCCAGCCGCCACCAACCAGCACTTCGCCGTGCGCACCCAACAGATCGAGACCTTGGTGGCGTTCTACACCGAGCAATTGGGCTTCATCGTGTCAGACCGGGTGCAAGACGACAGTGGGCAACTCACAGCCTGCTTTTTGCGCACTGAACACTTGCACCACTGCCTCGCCCTGTTTGGCGCGCCCGTGAACTGCTTTGACCACCAGTCGTTTGAAACCCCAAGCTGGAACGACCTGAAAGACTGGGCCGACCACATGGGCCGTCTCAGAACCGAAATCGTTTGGGGTGTTGGGCGTCACGGGCCCGGGAACGATGTGTTTTTCATGGTGCGCGACCCCGATGGCAATTTGACAGAGATCTCCTCCGAAATTGAAGTTTGCGCACCCGACCGACCCATGGGCGTGTGGCCCCACGAAGAGCGCACCCTCAATGTGTGGGGCAGAGCCATCATGCGCAGCTAAAGCCGGACCTCCCCATGAATACCCCTTTGAATTACGACGTGATCGTGGTGGGCACCGGGCCCACCGGCTTAGTGCTCGCGCACTTGCTAGGCAACTTCGGCCTGCACACCTTGGTGATCGACAAAAATGACGGCCCGGCGGACGAAGCGCGTGCGGTGACCATCGACGACGAGAGCCTGCGCACCCTGCAAGCCACGGGCATGCTGCCCGAGGTGTTGCCGAATGTGGTGCAAGGCTATGGCGTGCATTACTACTCTTGGACCAACCAGTTGTTCGCCAAGATCGAGCCCAGCTCGCGCGAGTATGGCTACCCCAAGCGCAACGCCTTCCGTCAGCAACTGCTGGTGCAAGCCTTGAGCCAAGGCATGACGCGCCAGGCCTCGGTCAGCCTGCGCTACGGCCATGAGCTGACCAGCCTTGAACAACACGCCGATCATGTGACAGCCAGCGTGCAGCACCTGGGCCCCACACAGCCCCAGAACCAGACCTTCACAGCGCGTTGGTTGGTGGCTTGCGACGGTGGCCGCAGCACGGTGCGCGAGTTGCTTGGCATCGCGCTGGAAGGCAGCACCTACAAAGAGAAATGGTTGATCGCCGACCTGATTGGCCGCACCTCGCCGTTTCGCCACACCCGCACCTATTGCGACCCGCAACGCCCAGCCATTCGCCTGCCCGGCCCGCAAAGCACGGTGCGCTACGAATTCATGCTGCACCCCGGCGAAGACCCCGAGACCGTGCTCGAAGATACCCAATTGCGCCAATGGATCCATGGCCGCGACCCACAAGACGCGCAACTCAGCCTGTTGCGCAAAGTGGTCTACACCTTCCACGCGCGCGTGGCCACGCGCTGGCGCCAAGGCCGGGTGCTGCTGGCGGGCGACGCCGCCCACCTGACCCCTCCATTTGCCGGTCAAGGCATGAACAGCGGCGTGCGTGACGCAGTCAACTTGGCTTGGAAACTGGCGGCCAATCTGCAACAGGGTGCCTCGCCCCAACTGCTCGACAGCTACCAGCAAGAGCGCAAGCCACACGCCTGGGCCTTGATTCAAATGGCCTTACGCATTGGGGCCTTCATGCAACCCAAGTCGCGCCTAGGTGCCGCCTTGGCGCAAACCTTGTTGAAGCTGGTGTGCCTGGTGCCTGCTGCACGCGACTACATCTTGCACCTCAAGTTCAAACCCAAGCCGCGCTTTCATGCCGGGTTTTTTGCGCCCTGGCCGGTGGCTGAGGCCAAAATTTCCAGTGGTCAACTGATGACCCAGCCCTTGGTGGAGCTGCCCAACGGCCAGACCACCTTGCTGGACGACCTGCTGGGCACTGGGTTTGCCGTGCTGCAATGGGCAGACAGTCCCGAGTTGGCGTTACCCACGGGCATGCAAGCGCAGGTGCTGCACATCATTCGCCACGCCGACGACTTCTTACCCACCACCACAGCAGCACACCCGCAGTGCGTGCGCGATGTGCAACACGAATTGGCCAACGTGCTCGACAGCGCCCAAGCACAGGCGGTGGTGCTGCGCCCTGACCGCTATGTGCTGGCCTATGTGGGACAGGACGCATCCAAGGCCTGTGGCACCATCGCCCAAGTTTTTCACACGCACTACCCCACGCCCCCTTAAGCCCATGTTGTTGCAACACCTCTCACGCAGCGTGCTCTGCTTTATGCTGCTGGCCTGCGCCACAGCGCCCATGGCCTTGGCGCAATCGTCTTATCCGAATCGCCCCATCAAAGTGGTCTCACCCATTCCCCCCGGTGGCGCCCCCGATTTAATTGCACGCGCGATTGGCTACAAGCTCTCTAACGGCTTGAGCCAATCGGTGGTGATCGAAACCAAGGTCGGCTCCAACGGCAACATCGCCGCCGAGTACGTAGCCCGAGCACCCGCCGATGGCTACACACTGCTGGTGGGCATGGACAGCTTGTTTGTCATCAACCCCTACCTCTATCCCAAGGGGGCGGTGGATGTAAACAAAGAACTCATCCCGATTGCCTCACTGGGCAGCAACCAGTTTGTGCTGTCGGTCAACGCCGCCTTGCCCGTGAAGACACTGCCCGAATTTGTGGCCTATGTGAAAAAGACCTCACCCCCACCGGCCTATGCCTCGGGTGGCAACGGCAGCCAGCACCACCTGACCATGGAGATGCTCAAGGCACGAGCGGGCATGGACCTGCTGCACGTGCCCTACAAAGGCGGCGCACCTGCCACCACGGCCACCATTGGCGGAGAAACCATTGCCATGTTCTCTGGCACCTCCAACTCAGCCCTCATCAAAGCAGGCAAACTCAAAGCCATTGCAGTCAGCAGCGCACAACGCCTCAAAGAAATGCCCGATGTGCCCACCATCGCCGAGACCTACCCCGGGTTTGACAACAGCATTTGGATTGGCTTGTTCGCCCCTGCAGGCACACCCGACACGGTGGTGCAACGCTTGCGCGCCGAAGTGGCCAAATCCTTGCATGCGTCTGATCTGATCGAGTCCTTCAACAAAGCAGGTGGCATCGAACCGATGATCACCTCACCTGACGAGTTGCAAGCGCAGATCAAGCGCGACCAAGCCAAGTACAGCAAGATCATTCGCGATCTGGGCATCAAGCCCGACTGAACCCAAGGCCCTTGCCGCCGTCTTTTCGATTCACTTTTTCACGGAGCCTCTCTTGTCCAACCTCAACCTCTCCATCGCAGTCGGCGACTACGACCATGTGCGCGACCTCATGTCTGGACGCGTGCGCGCCGAAGGCATCGACATCACACCCATCCATGTACCGATCGAAGAAATGTTCTTTCGCTTCACCAAGTTCCAAGAGTGGGATGTGTCAGAAATGTCGTTTGCCAAAGCCATTTCGCTGGTGTCGCAAGCCGACCCTTGGTTGGTGCTGGTGCCCGTGTTTCCGTCGCGTGCCTTTCGCCACTCCTCCATCTATGTGCGCAAAGACCGCAACATCCAAACCTCGGCGGATTTGGCAGGTAAAAAAGTAGGCGTGCCTGAATGGGCACAAACCGCAGCCATTTACTCGCGCGGCATGTTGGCCCACGAATACGGCGTGGACCTCAACAGCATCGACTGGCACCAAGCCGGCGTGAACGATGCGGGCCGCCGCGAAAAAGTGGCCTTGCAACTGCCCCCAGGTCTGCGCTACACGCCCATGCCCCACACCTCGCTGTCAGAGATGCTGCTCAACGGCACGCTCGACGCTGCCCTCAGCGCGCGCCCACCCGGCGCGTTTGTCAACCACCCCGAGTTGGTGGAACGCCTGATCCCCAACTACCGCGAGGTCGAGATGGCGTATTGGCAAAAGACCCAGATCTT
>CAIMWY010000073.1 GCA_903845315.1 uncultured Burkholderiales bacterium | reverse complement strand
CCACCCAACCCGGGCAGGCCTGCAACACAATACGTTTTCCTTTACCGTATTGGGCGCATAAGCGCGCCACACTCTCGCTTTGCACGGTTTGACGCGTGGCCAACACGCCCAACACACCGCTGCGCGTCAGCAACGCCGCAGGTTTGATGGCGGGTTCAATGGCGACGACGGGCAAGTGGGTTTGTTCACGCAAAGCATGGGCTGCCACCACCGTGGCCGTGTTGCAGGCAATGGTGATGGCTTTGACACCCTGATCGGCCAACCAATGGCCCACCGTTAAGGTACGTTGGGTGATGTGCGATTCGGTTTGATCGCCATAGGGCGCGTGACCTGAGTCGGCCACGTACACCAAGTCTTCATTGGGCAATGCTGAACGAATGGCGCGCAGCACAGACAGCCCGCCCACACCCGAGTCGAAGACGCCAATGGCGTTGGCGAAACGTGGGGGCGTTTGAACTGGGATCTTGCGCATCACTCTATTGTCTTCGACCTCGAACGCAGAATGACAAATCAACGAAAATCTCTGCATGACCACCTTTGTCCCACCTCAACACCGCCAAGCTTGGAAAGCGCTTCAAGCCCTGTCAAATAGCCCGCAACCGCATTTGCGTGATTTGCTCAAAGACACACAGCGTCTGGAGCTGTTCCACGCCAGCGGCGCTGGCATCACCATCGAATACGCGCGCCAACGCTTCAGCATCGAGGTGTTGCAGCAACTCTTGGCACTGGCCGATGAATCCGCGGTGATGGCCCAGGCCCAAGCCATGTTCCGTGGCGAAGCCATCAACAGCACCGAGCAACGTGCGGTGCTGCATGTGGCCTTGCGCGGCAGCCATGTGCCCAACCCGCCTTGGGGCGCCGACATTTCAAAGCAAGTCGCGCAAGAACTGCTGCGCGTATGCATGTTTGCCGAAAAAGTCCGCGAAGGACAACTCATTGGCCATGAGGACGAAGCCATCACCGATGTGGTGAACCTGGGCATTGGCGGCTCTGACTTGGGGCCACGCATGACCACTGAAGCGCTCAGTCACCTGACCCGCGATAGCTTCAAAAACAAGGTGCGGGTGCATTACGTGTCCAATGTGGATGCTTGGAGCCTGTACACCACATTGGCCAAGCTCCACCCCGCACGCACTGCCTTTGTGGTGCAAAGCAAAACCTTCACCACCCAAGAAACCATGACCTTGGCCGCATCGGCCAAGCGGTGGTTGCTTGACGCAGGCTGCCCTCAAGCACAGTTGCACCAACATTTGATTGCGGTCACGGCCAACCCCAAAATCTCACTGGAACAAGGCTTCTCACCAGAGCACACCTTTGGTTTTTGGGACTGGGTCGGCGGGCGCTACTCAGTGTGGTCGGCGATTGGCCTGCCTCTGGCCATTTCGATTGGCGCCTTTGCATTCCAAGACATGCTGTTGGGTGCCCGCGCCATGGACGAGCATTTCTTGTCTGCGCCTGCCCAGCAAAACCTACCTTTGCTGATGGCCTTGTTTGGCGTGTGGAACCGCAATTTCCTCGGGGCCAGTAGTCACAACATTGCGCCCTATGCCTCACCACTGGGCAAGTTTGCATCGTTTTTGCAGCAGATGGAGATGGAGTCCAACGGCAAGCGCACCCATGTGGATGGCAGCCCTGTCGAAGTGGGCACCGCCCCTGTCATTTGGGGGGGCTTGGGCATTGACGGTCAGCACGCCTATTTTCAGTTGATTCACCAAGGCAAGCACTTGGTGCCCATGGACTTCATTGGCTTGCGCACTGAACGTAGCCCTTTGCCACTCGCTGCCGAACATCACCGTGTGGTGCTGCTCAATATGCACGCCCAAGCCCAAGCGCTGGCCTTGGGCCGAACACCTGAAGAAACCTTGCAAGCCTTGCGTGACAGCGGCATGGACGAAGCCGATGTGCTGCGCCTGGCACCCCACCGCAGCTACCCCGGCAATGTACCCAGCACCACCATTTGGGTGGATGCCCTGACACCACGCAGCATGGGCGCCTTGATGGCCCTGTATGAGCACAAGGTGTTTTGCCAGGCCGCCATTTGGGGGATCCACGCTTACGACCAATGGGGCGTGGAACTGGGTAAAAAAATGGCCCAAGACATCGAGTCTGCACAGGGTTGATCGTGCGTGACAGCACCTGAAACGCGAGGTGTTTACACTTGTCGACTATGACTTCAACAAGTACCCATCTGTCCCAAAGACTGGCCAACAAGGTCAGCATCATCACTGGCGCTGCCCAAGGTATTGGCTTGGCAACCGCCCTCAAATTTGCCCGTGAAGGCGCCATTGTTGTCGTCTGCGACGTCAAGCAATCGGCCGTCGACGCAGCAGTGGCCGAGTGCCAAGCAACAGGCGCCCAAGCCAGTGGTTATGTGGTGGACGTGACCCAACGTGACATGGTCGATGGCATGGTCAAAGCGGTGCTGGCTAAGTTTGGTCGCATTGATGTGTTGGTCAACAACGCCGGCATCACCCAAGATGCGCGCCTGCAAAAAATGACGCTGGAGCAGTTTGACCGCGTGATTGATGTCAACTTGCGCGGCGTATTCCATTGCGCCCAAGCAGTGACCGATGCGATGGTGGCCCAAGGCAGCGGCGTGATCTTGAATGCCTCGTCGGTGGTGGGTATCTATGGCAACTTTGGCCAGACCAATTACGCGGCCTCCAAGTTTGGCGTGATTGGATTCACCAAAACATGGAGTCGTGAACTCGGCCCTAAAGGTATTCGTGTCAATGCGGTCGCACCTGGCTTTGTAGCCACGCCGATTTTGTCGACCATGCCCGAGAAAGTGATTGAAGACATGGTGCACCGTGTGCCCTTGAAACGCTTGGGTCAACCTGAAGACATTGCCAATGTCTACGCCTTTTTGGCCAGCGATGAAGCCGCCTATGTCAATGGTGCTGTGCTTGAAGTGTCGGGCGGCATGACTGTATGAGCGACACGCTAGAGGAACGCCCTCGCCCGAGCTCTAAAACCGATTTGTTTGTCTCTTTCACCTTGCTGGCCTTGCAAGGCTTTGGTGGCGTTCTGTCGGTGGTCCAGCGTGAGATGGTAGAAAAGAAAAAGTGGCTCACGCCAGAAGAGTTTGTGGAAGATTGGGCGGTCGCGCAAATTTTGCCCGGCCCCAATGTGATCAATATGGCCTTGATCGTTGGCGGTCGCTACTTTGGCCTCAAAGGCGCGTTGGTGGGTCTGGCCGGCATGATCGCCGTGCCGTTGGTGCTGGTGGTCTTTCTCGCACTGGTTTATTCACAATTTGCAGACCACCCGGGCGTGGCTGGTGCCTTGCGCGGCATGGGTGCGGTGGCTG